>CABQAC010000065.1 GCA_902462035.1 uncultured Eubacteriales bacterium | reverse complement strand
CGAGCCTTGGGTTTCACGATTTTGCGGGTTCCACAGCCGTTCATATGGTCGGCGGTCTCGCGGCGCTCATCGGCGCGGCGGTCTTGGGGCCCCGCATTGGGAAATACGGAAAGGATGGAAAGCCTAACGCAATTCCCGGGCACAGCATTACATTGGGCGCGCTGGGCGTGTTCATCCTGTGGTTCTGCTGGTTCGGCTTTAACGGCGGTTCTACGGTTTCGATGTCCAACGGAAACGCCGCGCTGGCGGGCAAGGTTTTCTTTAACACCAATCTTGCGGCCGCTTTGGCAACCGTAACCGTTATGATCTTTACCTGGGTCCGTTACAAAAAGCCGGATGTCTCCATGACGCTCAACGGCACCTTGGCCGGTTTGGTGGCGATCACCGCCGGGTGCGACGTCGTCAATCCGTGGGCGGCGGCCATCATCGGCATCGCGTCTGGCTTCGCGGTGGTGCTGGGAATCGAATTTGTCGATAAGAAGCTGCATGTGGACGACCCGGTGGGCGCGGTCGGCGTGCACTGCATCAATGGCGCGCTGGGCACGATTTTGACCGGTGTGTTTGCTTCCAACGCCGCCCTGGAGGAAATGGGAATGAGCCGGCTTTCCTTTGTGGGCGTGCAGCTGCTCGGCGTGGCGGCTACGGCTGCTTGGGTCGGCGTTACCATGACCATTGTTTTTGTGCTGATCAAAAAGACCATCGGCCTGCGCGTGACGGCCGAAGAGGAGATCAGCGGCCTGGACTTGCCGGAACACGGGCTGACATCGGCATATGCGGACTTTATGCCCATGGTTGCCGCGATTCCCGACCTGGAAACAGCGGGGGAAACAACCGTTTCGCCGGACGAGGCCGTGCCGGTGCAGATTAAATCGGACGGCCCGGCGGTGATCGCCTCCGATACTAAGATGACCAAGATCGAGATTATCTGCAAGCAGGAGCGGTTCGAGATTTTGAAAAACGCGTTGCTGGGTATTGGAATTACCGGCATGACGGTCACCCATGTTTTGGGCTGCGGTATTCAAAAGGGCAAACCCGAATACTACCGTGGCGTCATGCACGAAACGACCCTGCTGCCCAAGATTCAGATGGAAATTGTCGTAAGCAAAGTCCCTGTTCGGACGGTGGTGGAAACGGCGAAAAAAGCGTTGTATACCGGCCATATCGGCGACGGAAAAATCTTTGTTTACGATGTGGAAAACGTGATTAAGGTCCGCACCGGGGAAGAAGGCTACGCCGCGCTGCAGGATGTGGAATAACACAGCGGCTCAAAACGGACCATACGGCATGGCTGAAAAGCGCACAGCGGCCCATAACAAAACTTCATCCGGAGAAAACTTCTCTCCGGATGAAGATTTTGGCGTATAGCGGGATAAAGCGGCGCCGGTGTTTTGCCGACCCGGCAAACGGTAAAAAACGGGCGCGCTGTGTATTCGTTGCCCCATGGCAGGGAACTTTAAATACCGGGTGGGTTTTGATATGGAAACGGCCGTTTTGTGTTATGCTTGAAAAAAGGCCGTGGCGAAGCATGGATGGAGGAAACAAAATGGAACAACAGGGCTTGTACCACCAAAGATTTGAGCACGATGCCTGCGGTATCGGCGCAGTCATTCAAATAAAGGGAGAAAAAAGCCACCGCGTTGTGGACGCCTTAAAAATCGTGGAAAAGCTGGAGCACCGCGCTGGTAAGGATGCTACCGGAGAGGTGGGTGACGGCGTAGGAATTATGCTGCAGATATCGCACGGCTTTTTTTCAAAAGTTGCCTGGGAGCAAAAGATAGACCTTGGAGAGGCGCGGTCTTATGCGGTGGGAATGTTTTTCTTCCCCCAGAATGTGATTTTGCGGACCCAGGCGCAGAAGATGTTTGAAGTCATCGCCAAAAAGGAGGGCCTGGATTTCCTGTTTTGGCGGCAGGTGCCGGTGAACGCCGCGGTGCTGGGCAAAAGGGCGCGGGATTGCATGCCTGTGATTTATCAGTGCTTCATCCGCAAGCCCGCCGGAGTACCCAGCGGGCTGGATTTTGACCGCAAGCTTTATGTTGTCAGGCGGGTGTTTGAACAAAGCGACAACGACACCTATGTGGTATCGCTGTCCAGCCGTACCATTGTTTACAAAGGAATGTTCCTGGTCCATCAGCTGAGGCAGTTTTATCAGGATTTACAGGATACGGACTATACTTCCGCTATCGCGCTGGTCCATTCCCGGTTTTCGACCAACACCAACCCCAGTTGGGAGCGGGCGCACCCAAACCGGATTTTGCTCCATAACGGGGAAATCAACACCATTCGCGGCAATGCCGACCGAATGCTGGCGCGGGAAGAAACCATGTCCTCCGACCTGCTTGCGGATAATATGGATAAAATACTTCCGGTTATCGACGACCAGGGCTCCGACTCGGCCATGCTGGACAACACCATCGAATTTATGATGATGAACGGCGTCGATTTGCCCCTTGCTATGATGATCACCATTCCGGAACCTTGGGAAAGCGAAAGCAATATTTCGCTGCAAAAGAAGGACTTTTACCATTATTACGCGACCATGATGGAACCGTGGGACGGACCGGCTTCCATTCTGTTTTCCGACGGCGATTTGGTTGGCGCCACACTGGACCGGAACGGCCTGAGGCCTTCCCGGTACTATGTCACCGACGACGGTTTTATGATACTCGCGTCCGAGGTGGGCGTTCTGGATATCCCCAGCGAAAAAATCGTTCGGAAAGCAAGGTTGGAGCCGGGAAAGATGCTGGTTGTGGACACCAAGGCGGGCCGGCTGATTTCGGATGACGAACTAAAGGAAACGTATGCCGGGCGCAGACCTTACGGTGAATGGCTGGATCAAAACATCGTATCCTTGAACAAGCTGAAAGCGCCGAACAAAAAAATCGAGGTGTCCTCCCGGGAGCGCCGGGACCAGTTGTACAAGGCGTTTGGGTATACCTACGAGGACATAAAAACGGCGATTCTTCCCATGGCGCGGGATGGAATTGAAAAAACGGCGTCTATGGGTATCGACATCCCCTTAGCGGTGCTGTCCGATCACCAACAGCCCCTGTTCGATTATTTTAAGCAAAGTTTTGCCCAGGTTACCAACCCGCCCATCGACGCAATCCGCGAAAAAGTCGTGACCAGTACGACGGTGTATGCGGGGGCGGATGGAAACCTGCTGGAAGAAAAACCCGAAAACTGTTTGGTGCTGCAAATCGATTCTCCAATTTTGACAAGTCTTGATATGCTCAAGATTAAGAATCTTGACCAAAACGGTTTGAAGGCGGCCACCGTGTCCCTGCTGTATTACCGCAACACACCGGTGGAAAAAGCCCTGGACCGGTTGTTTGTACAGGTGGATAAGCGTTACAAAAAAGGCGCGAACATTATTGTTTTGTCCGACCGGGGAGTAGACGAAAACCATGTGGCGATTCCTTCGCTGCTGGCGGTTTCCGCCCTGGAACAATACCTGGTGCGGACCAAGAAAAGGACTGCCGTCAATGTGATTTTGGAAAGCGGCGAACCGCGCGACGTACATCATTTTGCAACGCTTTTGGGCTATGGCGCCATTGCCATCAACCCCTATTTGGCGCATGAGGCGATTGGTGAACTGATCGACAACGGCACGCTGGACAAGGATTTATATGCGGCGGTCCAGGATTACAATAAGGCGATTTTGGACGGCGTTTTAAAAATCGCCTCTAAAATGGGAATTTCCACCCTGCAGTCGTACCAATCGGCCCAAATTTTTGAAGCCATCGGCATCAAAAAGACGGTGATTGATCAGTATTTTACCAACACCATCAGCCGTGTCGAGGGAATTGGATTGGAGGAAATCGACGCGGATATCCACGCGCGGCACGCGCGGGCCTTTGACCCGCTGGGCTTACGGGTGGATACGACTTTGGATTCGCCGGGTTACTACAACCTGCGCAGCGGCAGCGATAAGGAGGACCACCTGTATTCCCCCCAGATTATCACCGCGCTGCAGCAGGCGACCCGGACCGGCGATTACGCCAAGTTTAAGGAATACACCGCCTTGGTGGATGACGAAAACAGCCCCCATACCCTGCGCGGCCTGCTGGATTTTGTAGTGGAGGAAGGGCGCGGCATTCCGCTGGAGGAGGTGGAACCCGTCGAGAATATAGTCAAGCGGTTTAAAACCGGTGCGATGTCTTACGGCTCGATATCGGAGGAAGCGCACAAATGTATGGCCGCCGCTATGAACCGGCTGGGCGGGAAATCCAATTCCGGCGAAGGGGGAGAACTGCCCGAGCGGCTGCACTCGGATGTGTGCAGCGCGATTAAGCAGGTTGCTTCCGGCCGGTTTGGCGTAACAAGCGAATATTTGGTTTCGGCAAAAGAGATTCAAATCAAAATGGCCCAAGGCGCCAAGCCCGGGGAGGGCGGCCATCTGCCCGGCAGAAAGGTGTATCCCTGGATTGCGAAAACGCGGTATTCGACGCCCGGCGTCTCGCTGATTTCGCCGCCGCCTCACCACGATATCTATTCTATCGAGGATTTGGCACAGCTGATTTACGATCTGAAAAATGCGAACGACCGCGCCGATATTTCGGTCAAGCTCGTTTCGGAGGCCGGGGTGGGGACCATTGCCGCGGGCGTAGCCAAGGCAGGCGCGAGCGTGATTTTGATCTCTGGCTATGACGGCGGCACCGGCGCCGCGCCCCGCAATTCCATCCACCATGCCGGCATGCCCTGGGAACTGGGCCTTTCAGAAACCCACCAGACCTTGATCAAAAACGGGCTGCGTTCCCGGGTTCGTATCGAAACCGACGGCAAGCTGATGAGCGGCCGGGATGTGGCGATCGCCTGTATGCTGGGCGCGGAGGAATTCGGCTTTGCCACCGCGCCGCTGGTCACGATGGGCTGTATGATGATGCGTGTTTGCAACCTGGACACCTGCCCCTTTGGCATTGCCACCCAAAACCCCGAATTGCGCAAGCGCTTTCAGGGCAAACCGGAATATATCATAAATTTTATGAACTTTATTGCCGAAGAACTGCGCGAGATTATGGCAAAGCTGGGGATTTCCCGCGTGGACGATTTGGTGGGAAGGACCGATTTGCTGAAAAAGCGCGCCAAGGACGCGGCGCCCCGGGCCTCCCTGGTCGACTTAAGCGGAATCCTTTCGATGCCGGATGGGCTGAAGAATGGAAGATATAATCCATCCGACGCGTACGATTTTAAGCTGGATAAGACGGTGGACAAAACAGTGCTGCTCCCGCATTTTGAAAAGCAGCTGAAACAGGGCGGGGGCGGAACGGTCCAAATCACCGTCTCCAGCACGGACCGCACCGTTGGAACGTTGTTCGGCGCAGAAGTGACGCGGCGGTTTGGCAGCGCCCTGCAGGAAGATACCTTCCGGATTTTTTGCGAAGGCGGCGGCGGCCAGTCCTTCGGCGCGTTTTTACCCGCGGGCGTTACGATGGTGTTGCGGGGCGACAGCAACGATTATTTCGGCAAAGGCCTGTCCGGCGGCAAGCTGATTGTGCTGCCGCCGGCGGAAAGCAAATTCAAGGCCGAGGAGAATACGATTATCGGCAATGTTTCGCTGTACGGCGCCACCAGCGGCAAGGCGTTTATCAACGGTGTTGCGGGCGAACGCTTTTGCATCCGGAACTCCGGCGCCATGGCGGTGGTGGAAGGTGTGGGCGACCACGGCTGCGAATATATGACCGGCGGAACAGTCGTCGTACTGGGGGGGATCGGCAAGAATTTTGCGGCCGGCATGAGCGGGGGAATCGCTTATGTTCTGGACGTGGAACATAGCATCTACCGCAAGGTGAACAAGGAACTGGTGTTGATCGAAACAGTGGCGGAACGGGTTGATGTGGAAGCGCTGCAAAAGCTGATTCAAGAGCATTTTGACAGCACCGGCTCCAGGCTGGCGAAAAAAATATTGGATGATTTTGATTCCTATCTTCCCGATTTTAAAAAGATTATCCCAGTGGATTACAGCAATATGCTCAAGGCCATCTCGAAGATGGAGGAAAAGGGAATGAGCCGGGAAGAAGCGCGGGTCGAAGCATTTTATTACAATACCGGAAGATAGGAGGAAGGATATATGGGGAAACCAACCGGTTTTTTAGAGTATGACAGACACGGCAACCTGTCCCAGGAACCGCGGAGGCGCATTCGGAATTTCGACGAATTCCATCGGATGCTTCCGGAACAGGAACGCAGGGAACAGGGCGCCCGCTGCATGAATTGCGGCGTCCCGTTCTGCCAGTCGGGGATGCTGCTGCACGGCATGGTAACGGGATGCCCGCTGCACAACTTGATCCCCGAATGGAACGACGAGGTCTTTCACGGCAACATGCGCAACGCGCTGTCCAGGCTGCTGAAGACGAACAATTTTCCGGAATTCACTGGGCGCGTTTGCCCCGCGCCGTGCGAGGTAGCCTGCCTTTGCGGTGTTCACGACAGCCCGGTCACCATCAAGGAAAACGAGCTGGCAATCATCGAGCAGGGATTTGAGCAAGGTGCGATGGAGCCGAACCTTCCCATTATCCGGACGGACAAAAAAGTTGCGGTCGTCGGCTCCGGACCAGCCGGACTGGCCTGCGCGGATACGCTGAACAAAAGGGGACACTCGGTTACCCTGTATGAAAAAAGCGACCGGCCGGGCGGATTGCTGATGTACGGGATTCCGAATATGAAGCTGGACAAGGCAATCGTAAAGCGGCGGACGGATTTGATGGCGGCCGAGGGGGTTGCCTTTGTTACCCAAACCGAAATCGGCCGGAACGTGGAAGCCAAGGAACTGCTGGAGCGATTTGACGCTGTGGTGCTGTGCTGCGGCGCGGAACAGCCCCGGGACATCGACGTGCCGGGGCGCGCCGGGGCAGAGGGCGTTTACTTTGCCGTGGATTTTTTGACGCGGAATACCAAAAGCTATCTCGATTCGCATTTTGCCGACCGCCAATACGTGGACGCCAAGGACAAACACGTTGTGATTGTAGGCGGCGGGGATACGGGGAACGACTGTGTTGGAACAGCCGTCCGTCATGGATGCCAATCTGTGGTCCAGCTCGAAATGATGCCCAAGGCGCCGGAGGAGAGGAGCGAAAGCAACCCGTGGCCGGAATATCCGCTGGTATGCAAAACGGATTACGGCCAGGAGGAAGCCATCGCGGTGTTCGGACACGACCCAAGAAGATACAGCACCACGGTAAAGCGGGTAATTCAGGGCGAAACCGGTCAGGTTACTGCGGTGGAAACGGTACAAGTGCGGTTTGACAGCAACCGCAGATGCGTCGAGATCCCCCAGACAGAGGAAATACTGCCCTGTGACCTGTTGCTCTTGGCCGCCGGGTTTACCGGCTGCAAAAGGGAAATTGCGGACCATTTTGGGGTGGCGCTGACCAACCGAAATGTACTCAAGACGGAACCCGGCCGGTATTCGACCAATGTTCCTAAGGTTTTTACCGCCGGGGACATGCATCGCGGCCAGTCTTTGGTGGTCTGGGCCATCCGGGAAGGGCGCGAGTGTGCCAAAGAGGTGGATACCTTCTTGACGGGATATTCGAATTTGTGACCGTTCCGGCAGTCAATAAAAAAGCGCCCCGCGCAGCAGCACTGCTGCGCGGGGCGCTTTTTTGGTTTAAAATAACAACTTTTTATTCCCGGGGTTCTCCGCGTTGGGAAGCTTTAATGCTTTGCCGCGCTTTGCGCAATTCGGTCAACCCCATGGCGATGGACTCGTCGGTGCGCTGCATCAGATCATCCACATAATCGTTTGCGGCCTTACGCATTTCGGCGGACTTCTGCCTGGCCTGGGTGACCATCTCGTTGGCCTTGTCCTGTGCCTGACGGGTGATTTCATCCTTGGCGACGAGCGCTTTGGCCCGTTCTTCCGCTACCCGGACAATGGTTTCCGCCTCCCGCTTGGCGTCGGAGATAATCTGCGTCCGATCGGCCACAATGCGTTCGGCCTGCCGGATATCTTTGGGCAGGTTCAGCCGGATATCATCCAGCAGATTGCGCACCGCCTCGCCATCGATGAGGATTTTTCCGCCGCTAAGGGGGAAAGAGAACGCTTTTTCCAGCAGGTCATCGATCTGATCCACGATTTCTTCCACGCTCATGTAGGGGAACCTCCTTTGCAAAGCCGTTTTTTAATATCCTCCAGCGTTTCTTCCGCCACAAAGCCGGATATGTCTCCGCCAAAGGAAGCGACCTGTTTGACAATGCTGGAACTGAGATACATGTATTCGGCGCTTGTGGTCAAAAAGACCGTTTCAACATCCGGATTGAGTTTCTTGTTGGTTAGGGCCATCTGAAATTCGTATTCAAAATCGCTGACCGCGCGCAGGCCCTTGACAATGGCGGCGGCCTTTTTCTCCCGGGTATACTCGGCCAATAGCCCGTCGAACTCGTCAATCTCCACATTGGGCATGTTCTTGGTAACGCGGCTCAACAGCTCCACCCGTTCCTTTGCCGTAAAGCTGGGGGATTTGGCGGGGTTGGTCATGACCGCAACCACCACCAGGTCGAACATGCGGGATGCCCGGCGGATAATATCGATATGGCCCAGGGTGACCGGGTCAAAACTGCCGGGACAGACGGCAATGGTCATGTTTCACGCTTCCTTTTCCGGGTCCGTTTCCGCCCGGTCAGATTCCGCCTCCCGGCGGTAAACGGCCAGTTTGATTTTTCCGTAGCGGTACTCCTTTGTCCGGGAAAATTCCCCTGCCAACGGCGGCAGTTCTTCCGCCAAAGGGCATTCACAAACGATCACACCGCCCGGGTTCATAAGCGGGGCCAGCCTGGGCAGCATTTCCTGCAGCAGCCCTTTGCTGTAAGGCGGATCGAGCAGCGCCACGTCGAAAGGCTGGTGCCTGCCGGATAAAAAAGAACCGGCGTCGGTCAGCAGCACTTTGGCGTTTTCCTTCAGCCCGGTAGCCTGCAGGTTGCGCTTGATGGTTTCCACCGCAGCGCGGCCCTGGTCTACAAATACAGCGGCGGCTGCGCCGCGGCTTAACGCTTCGATTCCCAGCTGGCCGGACCCCGCGAACAGGTCCAATACCCTTCGCCCCTCCAGCTGGAATTGCAAAATGCTGAACAGCGCCTCTTTCACCCGGTCGGTAGTGGGACGGACCTCGTCCCCCTGCAGGGTTTCGAGTTTCCTGCCACGGGCGGTACCTGTAATGACACGCATGGTAATTCTCCGTTCCTTTTCCGAATTTCCGCGCCGCCGGTTTTAAAACGGCAAAGGCGAAAATGGGAATATCTTTATTATTGCCGCTTGCGCGCGATTTGTCAACCTTCTTGCCGCGGACCG
>CABQAC010000064.1 GCA_902462035.1 uncultured Eubacteriales bacterium | reverse complement strand
CCCAAGGGGATCATCGGCTGGATCGACGTGCCCTCCCTGGAACTGACCAACGCGGTCATGCGGGACGCGGACATCATCCTGGCCACCGGCGGACCGGGCATGGTCAAGGCGGCCTATTCCAGCGGCAAACCGGCGCTGGGCGTGGGCGCTGGCAATACGCCCGCCATCATCGACGAATCCGCCGATATTTTGCTGGCGGTCAACTCCATCATTCATTCTAAAACGTTCGATAATGGAATGATCTGCGCGTCCGAACAATCGGTTGTGGTGCACGAAAAGGTGTACGCCAAGGTCAAGGACGAGTTCCAGGCCCGGGGCTGCTACTTCCTGAACAAGGAGGAAACCCAGAAGGTCCGCGAAGTTTTGCTGATCAACGGCGCGCTCAACGCCAAGATCGTGGGGCAAAAAGCCGCGCATATCGCTTCTTTGGCCGGGGTCCAGGTGCCGGAGGATACGAAAATCCTCATCGGCGAAGTGGAATCGGTTCAGTTGGAGGAGGAGTTTGCCCACGAGAAACTTTCCCCGGTGCTGGCCATGTACAAGGCTAAAGACTTCGAGGACGCCATGAACAAAGCCGAACGGCTGATTGCCGACGGCGGCTACGGCCACACCGCTTCCGTTTACCTGGACGCGGTGGTGGAACGCGCCAAGATCGACGCGTTTGCGGGCCGGATGAAGACCTGCCGGATTCTGGTCAACACGCCGTCTTCCCAGGGCGGCATCGGCGACCTGTACAACTTTAAGCTGGCGCCCTCGCTCACGCTGGGCTGCGGTTCCTGGGGCGGAAACTCGGTTTCGGAAAACGTGGGGGTCAAGCACCTGCTTAATATCAAAACCGTGGCCGAGAGGAGAGAGAATATGCTGTGGTTCCGCGCGCCGGAGAAGGTCTATTTCAAAAAGGGCTGCCTGGGCGTTGCCCTGCGGGAACTGAAGGACGTCATGGGCAAGAAAAAGGCGTTTATTGTAACCGACTCTTTCCTTTATAATAACGGCTATACCAAAACCATTACCGATACGCTCGATCAAATGGGCATCCAGCACCATACTTTCTTTGATGTGGCGCCCGATCCCACCTTGGCCTGCGCCAAGGAAGGCGCGGCAGTCATGCGCCAGTTCCAGCCCGACGTGATCATTGCCGTGGGCGGCGGCAGCGCCATGGACGCCGGAAAGATCATGTGGACCATGTACGAGCATCCCGACGTGGACTTTATGGATTTGGCCATGCGGTTTATGGATATCCGCAAGCGCGTTTACACCTTCCCCAAAATGGGGGAAAAGGCTTACTTTATCGCGGTGCCCACCTCCGCCGGAACCGGGTCCGAGGTTACCCCCTTTGCCGTCATCACCGATCAGGACAGCGGCATTAAATACCCGCTGGCGGACTACGAACTAATGCCCAAAATGGCGATCATCGACGCAGACCTGATGATGAACATGCCAAAGGGTCTGACCTCCGCCTCCGGCATCGACGCCATGACCCACGCGCTGGAAGCCTACGCCTCCATGCTGGCCACCGATTATACCGACGGCTTAGCGCTCAAGGCGCTGAAAAACATCTTCACCTTCCTGCCCCGCGCGTACGAAAACGGCCCGAACGACCCCGTGGCCCGGGAACGGATGGCCGATGCTTCCACCATGGCGGGCATGGCTTTCGCCAACGCTTTCCTCGGCGTGTGCCATTCCATGGCGCATAAGCTGGGCGCCTTCCACCACCTGCCCCACGGCGTAGCCAACGCGCTGCTCATCACCCATGTGATGAAGTTCAACGCCGTGGCAGTGCCGCCCAAGATGGGCACCTTCCCCCAGTACCAGTACCCCCATACCTTGGAGCGGTATGTCGAATGCGCCAATTTCCTGGGCATCAGCGGCCGCAACGACGAGGAAAAGTTCCAGAACCTGCTGGCCGCCATCGAGGAACTTAAGGAAACGGTTGGAATCCGCAAATCCATCCGCGACTACGGTATCGAGGAAGAAGCCTTCCTCGCCACGCTGGACGAGATGGTGGAGCAGGCTTTCGACGACCAGTGCACCGGCGCCAACCCCCGTTATCCGCTGATGAGCGAAATCAAGCAAATGTATCTAAACGCCTACTACGGAAAATAAACGGTTGTGCGAACAAAGCAGGCCGCGATCCTATCTGGATCGCGGCCTGCTGATTTTTGGGCGCTCGGCTACGAAAAAACGATTCTGTGTTCAAAAGCGGATACGGCGTTTCAGAGGGAAGGCCCGGTTATCCGGGACCGAGGCTTCTTTGTTGTTTGAAATGATATCAGTCGATGGCCTTGTTGGCCAAAACGGCTCCGGTATCATTGATCGTAACAAAGGTTTCCCCCGTCAGCTTGTGGATAGCACGCTCAATCCCGATAAAGCCCAGCGGATTGACTTCCGCCGATAGGTTGGGCATGACATGAAAATATTCGTCCACAATGGCCTGGGGAACGTCATAAATGCTTTTTTCCGAAATCCACCGGCCCTGCTGCAGCGTTGCCTTGCCGCCGGCAAAATCTGTGATTTTTTGTTCCAATTGATCCAGGTCGATGTCTTTGCCGAGCTTCAGGCGCATGGAGATCAAACCGGGCTGCAGGCCTTTGTAATCCTCGCAAAAGAACAGCTGGACTTCGGCAGGAAGGCCGAACGCTTCGTAGGAGCCCGGCAAAACCACATCGACGGAGGTAAAACCGGCATCTTCCGCTTTTTTGGTGATGGCTGCGTCCTGTTCGTCAACCGCCAGCGCGGACAGGCATTCTTCTTTTGACATTCCCCAATCGATCTGCGCGATGGGGCACGGTACCCCCTCGAGTTGATCCACCTGGTTCGAATTGCAGGAACACAGGGAAAAAAAGAGCAGAAACGTAAAAAACGCCGTAATTCGTTTCATGGCGGTTCCTCCTGACTTTATAAAGCTGGCGCCTTAAAAATACCACATCGGAACCCTCTCTTTACGATATGACAAACATATATTACCACTTGTTCCACTAAAATTCAATTGATTTTGATCGATATATAGAAATAATCACTATAATTTTATCTATTCCAAATAATAATTTATCATAAACATATATTTACCTTGGAGAAGCGGCCGCAAAAATGATAAAACAGGCTTTTTGCACCGCCTATTGTGGAATTGACCTACGGCAAAGCGCCGTGGGCCGCGGATTCTCATGAAAAAGAGAGAAATTGCGCGGTTAACGCATTCTTTGCCCTAGAAAGGTTGACCTTTTTTCCGCGTTCGGATACCATAAAATACATGCGGCTCTTCGCGGGCATGGAAAGGAAGGACTTTATGAAAGCGGCAAAGGATTCGAAATCTTTTTATAAATTGGTGTTTTCCCTGGTGGTGCCCATGGCGCTGCAAAACCTGATCAACGTGGCTGTCACTTCGGCGGACGTGGTCATGCTGGGCCGTGTGGGGGAAACGGTTCTTTCAGGCTCCTCGCTGGCCGGGCAGGTTCAGTTTATTTTGACCCTCATTTTTTTTGGGCTGACCTCTGGCGCGGCAGTGCTTACCGCCCAGTATTGGGGCAAGGGGGATACCCGCACCATCGAAAAGGTAATGGGCATTGCCATGCGGTTTTCCTTAATCGCGGGCGGGCTGTTCACCCTGGCGGTGCTGCTGTTTCCTCACCAGGCAATGCGCATTTTTACGCCGGACGAAGCGGTTATTGACCAAGGCGTCAAGTATTTGCGGATTGTGGCCCTTTCTTACCTGCCTATCTCCATCAGCATCGTATACCTGAATATCATGCGCAGTGTGGAGCGGGTGGTGATTTCGACCATTGTGTATCTGACTTCGCTGCTGGTTAACATCGGAATCAACGCGGTGCTCATCTTCGGCCTGCTGGGGTTCCCCGCCATGGGAATCGAGGGCGCGGCCGTCGGTACCTTAATCGCCCGTTTGGTAGAGCTTGCCATCGTGGTGGTTTACGCCAAATGCAATAAGGTTATTCACTTTAAGCCCCGGGATATTTTGGTGCGCGACCCGGCGCTTTTCCACGATTTTCTGCGCTATTCAATCCCGGTCACCCTAAACGAACTGATGTGGGGCGCAGGGAGTTCTATGAACGCGGTGGTCATCGGGCATTTGGGCAGTTCTGCGGTGGCGGCCAATTCGGTGGCCCAGGTCATGCGCCAGCTTGCCACGGTCATCGCCTTTGGCATTGCAAACGCCGCCGCTATCCTGATTGGCAAGGCCATTGGGGAAGAACGGTACGATACGGCCAAAGAGTACAGCAAGCGGCTTGTAAAGGTAACGCTGCTTGCCGGGCTGGGGGGTGCGGCGGTTATTATGATTGCCAGGCCCATTGTTATGGCTGTGATGAACCTGACCCCCATAGCCGAAGGCTATTTGTCGGTGATGATGTTCGTTATGTCCTATTTTGTGGTGTGCCAGGCATATAATACCACCATGGTGGTGGGCGTGTTTCGCGCGGGCGGCGACACCAAGTTCGGCCTGGCGCTGGATGTGTCCACCATGTGGGGCGGTTCCATTTTGCTGGGCGCCATCGCGGCCTTTGTGTTCCACTGGAGCGTGCCCGCGGTGTATGTCATCCTTATGTGCGACGAAATTATCAAAATCCCCTTTACCACCTGGCGGTATAAGAGCATGAAATGGATGCGAAACGTTACCCGGTAAAAACATACGATTAAAAAGGAGCCTTCCGAGGGATAACCGGCGGAAGGCTCCTTTTAACATATAAGCGCCGCAGGGTGTTCCTCAATAACATAATGGCACCAAACGGTGTACACGGTCAATAGAACTTTATTGACAGGAAGGGGTTATGTGTCGTATCGAAGAATCTGAGGTTTCAGATTAGACCATGATTTAAGCCAAAGGCAACTCGCGGAGATTCGTCATATGCATAAAACCACATACGCGGGATACGAAACAGGGGAAAGGGAAGTTCCCTTTGTCCGCTTTCCTTTTTGGTTGTACTTACAACACCTTGCGATACCTGGCAATTAAAAACTTAATGGGAATTCCCTGATCCGAGAACATCCGTTCGTGTTCGGTCATAATGTTGCCCGGGTAACCGGACCCATGCAGGTCCCGCGTTTCGTATGTTACTTCAAAACCGCCGCTTTGGGCCAGGTACCCCAGGCTTTCCGCAAACAGCAGGTCATCGTCCGTTTTAAAGTGGATTTCCCCGCCGTCCTGCAAAAAGGTTTTGTATAGCTCCAGCTGGCGCGTGTGGGTCAGCCGCTTTTTGTGGTGCTTGCCCCTGGGCCAAGGGTTGCAGAAGTTGATGTAGATGCGCTCCACCGTGTCCTCCGGCGCGAAAATTTGGGTGATCCGCTCGATATCCCATGCCGCCAGGGCCAAGTTTTCCACCGGCCGGTCCCCAAAAAGGTCGGCAATGTTCCGCCGCGCCACACCGAGTATGTCGCTGATCAGATCGATGGCGATGAAATTTATTTCAGGGTGCTCGAAAGCGGAAACGGACGCGAAAGTTCCCTTGCCGCAGCCCAGTTCCAGCCGGATAGGCTGGCGGCGGGCGAACCATTCCTGCCAGCGCCCGCGCTGGGCGGCGGGGTCTTTTACAAAATACGGGCAGTCGTTCAGTTCCGGCTCCGCCCATTTTTTCTTGCGCATTCTCACGTCTGCATACATCCCTTTCGTACGGGCTGGCGTCCCGGCCTTTTTCAGTCCCCGCCCAGCCGAACCTTTTTTGCATTCCCTATCATACGGCGGTTTCCCAAGCCGGTCAAGCGCCGTTTTTACCAGAACGCGCGCAAGGCCCTTTCCCATATGGGAACGGGCCTTGCGCCGCAGTCAAAAATAGGAGAGAGAAACTTGTTGTCGATTATTCGCCCTCGTGGAAATAGTCGATGACCACAGGCGTTTCGCGGGCGCCGGAAGCCTCCACAATGGGCCATGTGGCGCGCTCGTCGGACTCGTACGGACCCATTTCCTCGATGGGCAGGGGGGTAAAGCCGAGCGCCAGGGCGGGGCTGTTTTCTTTCAGACGGTAATCGTCGTGTTCCGCGTCCACGAACAGCGGATCCGCGAACACGCTGTTCGTGTCGTGGCCCTTAGACTGCCAGACCTTAAAGTCTTCAAACCAGCGGTCGTACACATCGTAGCCCAAATCCTGGCAGACCCACAAACGAAGCGGCCCGTTATAATTGTAAATCACATTCTCGCCGAACTCGTTGTCCTTCATGTCGATTTCCCAATCTTCGTTCATGCAGTTTTCCACCGCGTAAACGGCGCAATCGGGATTATGGCTGGCGATGATATTGTGCTTGTAGGTGTTCCGGGTCATGGACATGCCATGGGTGCCCAGGCGCTCGAACTCCAGGCCTCTGCCCCAGCGCCGCAGGAACAGCATGTCTTTGTCCGCGTCCATCACCACGTTGTTGAACACCCGGACATCCTGGTTGCCGTGGATGAAGATGCCGCCGCGGGGGGTGCGGTAAATCAGATTGCCGTAAATATCCACGCCGGAAGTGAAATCGTCCAAATAAATGCCGAAGGTGAAGTGGCGGGGTTCCCATTTGCCCTCCGACAGATGAAGTCCCTGCACGTCGTGGATTTTGTTGTACCGGATTTTCGAATCGTGATTCGAAAGCTCCCGGTCGCACATATTGATGGCCGCGGCGTCGCTGGTTTCGATATTGACATGCCGAATGTGGTTGTATTCAATAACGTTGCGGTTGCCGCGGGTATGAATGCCGGTGCGGGAGCAGTCGTGGATCAGGTTGTGGGAAACGGTAATCCCCACGCCCAGGATATCGATCACGCAGGTGCCCCGGCGGATACGGCCCACATGGTGAATGTAGTTGTTGTCGATCACGCTGTTGCAGTCGCGGTAAAAGCCCTGGTGGGGGTCCCGGAAGCCGCCGGACATATAAACGCCCATGGAGCCGGTATCGTAAATGTCGCAGCCGGCAATGCGGTTGTTTTTGCCCCGCAGCGAAATCACGCCGTGTTCGCCGGTGTTGCGGATGGTGCAGCCGATCACCTGGATGTTGTGGGCATGGCAGTTAAAGAAGGCGGCGCGGTTGCAGCATTCGATGGTCAGGCCCCGGAAGGTGATAAAGCCCAAGGGGGTGCTGTTCCAGTCCATCTTCACCGCCGCGTGGGAGGTTGCGTCAATTTGGTCGTAGGTGCCGTCGCTAAATTCCGCGGGCAGCGGCTCGCCCTCTACTTTAATGACGTAGTCGGCCATGGGGATGGTCAGCGTCATGGTGGCGGGATCGGCGCCTTCGGGGGGGATAAAGTAAACCACTTGGTGTTCCCGGTCAAAATACCATTCGCCGGGGTCGGTCAATTCTTCCCGCACATTTTGGAAGTAAAACCGGTCGGTGGGGTAAATGGCCTGGTTGCAGGGGCGGGCCAAGGTGACCGTCTTTGTTTCGGCGTCGTAGCCCTTCACCGGAACAATATCGCTGCTCCAGTTAAAGCGGGGGAAAACGAACAATTCCGCTTCGTCGATGTGCTTCCAGGTAGCGGGCCGCGGGTCGCTGCACTGAAACTGCAGCGGGTCTCCAAAGCCCACTTGGTAAATGTTCACCTGCTTGCCGGGTACGAACAGCCAGCCCGCGCCATAGGGGTTTTTGGCGTCGTATTTGGGGTACCGGGCCTTGCGCAGCCGCTCGCCGTTGCAGTACAAATCCTGCAGCTTTATGGCGGGGTAGCCCTGTTCGGTCAGGTCGATTTTGTAAATGCCTTTTTCGCCGGTGTCCACCGCGCCGGTCAGGTTATAGCCGCCGACAAAGCGCGCTTCCCCTTGGCCGTTTTTGCGGATTTCGATGGTTAAATCCGGATTGCCCAGATCCTCTAGGCCGATCAGCAGCGGCTTGTCGCTGCAATAAATGCCCGGCTCCACTAAGATTTCGACCGCTCCCTTTTGAAATTTGCCCTCGTTGCGCAGGGTGGTCAGCCGCGCGATGGCCGCTTGAACGGTTTTCAGCGGGCCGTCGGTGCCGGCGGCGTTGTTCTTTTCCAGCAGGCCGCTAAAGCCGTCCGAGCCATTGGCCGAGACGTAATAAGTAAGCAGTTCAGACATGGCGCGCCCTCCTTACATCCAACGGGAGGTAAAGATATACCTGCCCGTGTCGTTCATCCGGATAATCCCTAAATCTTCCATCATTTTAGCCAGCGCCATTCCCTGGTGCTTGTCAAGGCTGGTAGCGTCCTGCACGTCTTCCGGACGGAAGGGATAGCCGGGGCCGTCGGTATAGTTGTTGCAGCCGTACTGAATATACAGCCAAGTCACCTGCCGGGCCGTTTTTTCGCTGGTGCCCGCCGGCAGCAGCGATTTGGCGTGTTCCACCAGGGCAATGTAATTGCCGCTGGTGCTTTTGGTGGATTCGAGTTCCATTGTTCTCCTCCTTTTTCTTTCAGATGGCTATTGTTGCGGCATTGCCGCGGTTGTCCGGGTTGTATCGCAAAATATCATGGGAGCAATTTGCGTTATTTGGCTTCATTATAAGCGGATGGATCAAAAGGGAATAGAAAAGATATGACTTGTTTGATAATTCTGTTACCATTCCTTCCTTCCCCAGAAGGGCAGGAATAGCACGGCGCAAGCCGCAGAATGGGCGTGTGGCCAAGCGCCGCGCGTTCCCGTGGAAAACCGCGACCACAGACCGAAAGCCGCCGGCACCCGGTGCCAGGCGGCTTTTGTTGCGGACACTCAGCTTCCGGCGGAAATGGTCAGCATCTCGCCGGGTAATGTTTCGAACACGACGCGTTCGCCGGCCAGTTCCTCGGTCTTGCCCGAAAAGCTGTGGGTGACCTTAACCGTTTTGCCCGGCCACGGGTTTTCGAGCGCGCAGCGCTCGCCCTTGTGGCTGCAAATGGTCACATCGCCCACCACGCCGTCTTGCAGCGCGGCGCTTACCTGGAAGGCGCCGTAAGCCCACAAGTTTTCAAAAGCAGCGTTCGGATGGCTCTGTCTGGGCCAAACCCGGAACAGCCGCAGCACGTTTTCGTGGCTAAGCAGCATCATTTCCTGTATGGTATTGGGTACGGTGCTCAGGTTTTCAATGCCGTGGGGGTTTTTGGCAATAAAACCGTTGGGCATGCCCCGCTCTTGAATACGGGTGACCAGTTCGTTCCAAATAATTTCCGGATCATAACCCACACGAACGGCGGCAGGGAAGAACAAGCAGCTAAGATTTGTGGCGTTCCATGCTCCGCTTTTGTAAAAGTGGGGGGTTTTGCCTCCGTAAAAATGCGGGTCGTTGCAGTTGGGTTTGCGCGGGTCGTCATGGGTTTTGCGGTACTCGGCCAGGCCGTCTTCCATCTCCGCGTGGACCCGGATGGTATTGCGGGCGATTTCCAGCTCCTCTTGGGGGGAATCCAGCCCGATGACTCCGGCAGGGTAAATCTGCATGATGTTCCCCGGGAAGTTCAGCGACCACTTGCCGCCCTTTTCCTCGTCGTAATACACCGGAACGTCCCGCAGCTCCGGCGGAATGAGTTCGACCAGGGTCGCGTCCCCC
>CABQAC010000063.1 GCA_902462035.1 uncultured Eubacteriales bacterium | reverse complement strand
TTTTCCTACTGGCTTTTTTTTAAATAAAACAACATCATTTCGTCCAGCGTAGCCCCGTCCACTGTGCAGCCATGGTATTTCCGCCTGCAGGCCGCCCGGTCCTTGACCAAAAACTCGCAGCCGAAGGCATTGCGCCTTTGCCCGGCAACATCCGCCGGGTCGATCTTTTCCGCGTCCCGCGCGCCGCAGCGCAAAATGCCGTAATGATCCAGCAGCCGGTCTTTTTCGCTGCTGAATACCAGTTTGCCCTGGTGCAGGAAGGTGATGTAATCCGCTACCTTTTCCAGATCCCCCGTAATGTGGGAGGACATCAGCACCGTATGTTCCTCGTCTTGCATAAAAGTCAAAAATTCATCCAAAATTTCGCTGCGCATCACAGGGTCCAGCCCGCTGGTGGCTTCGTCTAAAATCAGCAGCCTGGGGTGGTGTGAAAGCGCCGCGGCGATGGAAAGCTTCATCCGCATGCCGCGGGAAAATTCCTTGACCGCTTTATCCCTGGGCAGCTGGAAACGGGCCAGGTATTGCCCGAACAGCGGTTCGTCCCAGCGGCTGTACAGCCGTCCCATAATCTTCGACACGCCGGCAGCCGTCAAACTATCGTGAAAACCGGATTCCTCGAACACCACGCCAATATCTTCTTTGATGGCCCGCTCGTCCTTCCCCATCTCCTTGCCGAAAAAACGGATTACGCCGTTGTCCCGCCGGATTAGGTTGAGCATAGCTTTGATCGTGGTGGTTTTTCCCGCGCCGTTTTCCCCGATCAGACCCATGATGCACCCTTGGGGAACAGTAAAGCTGATGTTGTCCAGATGAAACCCGCTGTATGTTTTGGTTAGGTTCCGTATTTCGATACCGTTCATTACGTATTCTCCCTTTCGCCAAATTGGAGCGGATACGCCGCGTGCGCGCTATTCCTCTCCGTAAAGGATGACTAGAATTTGTTGCAATTCGGGAAGAGCCAGGCCGCATCCCTTGGCGGCGTCCACCGCTTTGGCCAGCGATTCTTCCACCAGGCGCAGCTTTTCCTCCCGCAAGAATTCGGTGTTTTTCCCCGCGACAAAACTCCCTTTTCCGGGCACGGTTTCGACAAATCCCTCCCGCTCCAATTCCTCGTAGGCCCGCTTGGTGGTAATGACGCTGATGCGCAGCTCTTTGGCCAGCAGCCGCATGGAAGGCAGGGCGTCCCCCGCCTGCAGCGCGCCGCTGAGTACCAGACCCTTGATTTGATCGGTTATCTGCTCGTAAATCGGTTTCCCGCTGGCGTTACTGATGATAATGTCCACGGAAGCACTTCCTTGCGTTATACTGTATATATACTATATATACAGTATAATCAGCATTTTATGTCCTGTCAATAGGGCGGTGCAGAAAGAATTCGCGGAATTTCTTTTTTTGAATCCGCATGACGCGCAAAACAGCCAGCGAAAATGGATTCGCATTGAAAAAGCCCGGGCGGTTCATTTTCCGCCCGGGCTTTTTCGGATTTTACCGACGCTGAGAATTCGGCCGGCGTTATCGCGTTTACGCGTCCATCTCGGTTTTAATGCTGCTAAAGGCGCTTTCCGACTGGTTGCGGTATTTGTTCACCACCAGCGAAACGCACAGAAAGGCTACCGCAAACCCCAGCTGAATGGCCATGGCCTGCCAAACGGGCGCCAGCGCGGCGCTATCCAGCGCGGTCAGGTCGCAGATTTGTGTCAGCGCGGTGGTGTACCAGTAGGTGGGAAAAAACTTTGCCAAGGCAAGCAGGCCGCCTCCAAACATCTCTGCCGGCACAAACACACCGCCCAAAAAGCACAGCCCCAGCGAAAGGAAGTTTGCCACCGCGTTTTGAGAATTCATGCCGCGGATAAAAGCGCTTGCCAGCATCGATACCCCAAGCGAAACCAGAACGAATACAAAGGAATTGAGCAGGCACAGCGCCAGAATACGCCAATCGGTACCCCGCAGCTTTTCCCCGTACAGGGCAAGGCCCGTCAGATTCAGCAGCAGCCAGGTGGCAACGCCCATCAAGCCGCCGCACAGCACCAGCTGGCCGTTCATGCTGCGCGGGCGGATAGGACCGCAAAGATTGCGCATGTTCAAATCCGGACGGCGGAACACCATCAGAATGGTGCTGATACTCAGCGTGACCAGCACCATGGCGATATAGCCGTACATCCGCTGGTAAACTTCGTAATTTTCGTCCACCGGCTGACTTTCCCCAAACTGGCGCTTGACTACCTTGGTTTCTCGGTTCAAATCCTGCAGTACGGCGGTTACCAATGTTTCGCCGTCCATACCGGGGCTTGCCGCGCGGTAGGCCTTCACCAGGTTCAAGAACTGGTTTACCAGGCTGTCGGTATAATACCCTTTGGCGGAATCCAGCCTGGTCACGGTCTGCAGCGCCGCGCTTTCCCCATTCCAAAACCGGCTTGCAAACCCTTCCGGCAAAATGACGATGTAATCGCTGGCATGGTAAAAGGACGCGTCCTGCAGCGCCTCCTTCCGGTCCTCCAGGGGGACCTCCTCGCCGTGCAGCCCCAGGTATTCTGCCAGCCCCCGCGCCAACGGCGAGTCACCGTCCCGGTTGATCACGGTAAAGTTTGGCCGCAGCGCGGCAAAATTGGCGCTGTACTGTTCTGTGGAAAAGGAGGTCATGACCACAGACAACAGCATAAAAATACCAAAATAGATTCCCAGCGCGCCGGCCCTGCGCTTGATGATGATCAGGCATGCTTTAAATACTTTCATAGCGCTGCCTCCTTA
Source organism: uncultured Eubacteriales bacterium (assembly GCA_902462035.1). GTDB lineage: Bacteria > Bacillota > Clostridia > Oscillospirales > Acutalibacteraceae > CABQAC01. The sequence continues at coordinate 6,704 of CABQAC010000063.1, read as the reverse complement.
GGGAAATTGCGGTTACCCCGAACATGACGCCCGTCATGGCCAGCAGCATCCCGATGTTCAGCAGATACCGGTCGTAGGTATCGTAGTAATACAAACAATAAAACGCGTCTGTAATCCGCGCCGCGGGGTTCAGCCATGCCAGCACCGGCAAATTTTGCGCCACCATATAACTGATATCACTTACCATTAAGCCAGCCAAAAAGCAGCAAATCATGGTCACGCTGATGATAATCGCGGTTTTTGCCGCCTCCTTCATCCGGGACAGCGAAGCGATCATCGTACCAAAGGAAACGCCCATCAGGCTGCCCACCAGACAGGTCAGCAAAATGGGTACCAGCCGGTTGCCGAAACTGACGCCCAATACCAGGACAATATAAGCAACCACAATCAGCACGCAGGCAAAATGGGCGGCAAAAGCAGCCAACAGGTCGTAAAAGCACTGGCGGAACCGGCCGATTGGGGCCATGGTCCTGCGCGCGCCCAGCGGCGACAGATTCGCCTGCAAATACGAGACGCTGGCCATCCCCTGAAAGCCGCCGTACATGCACACCATGGCAAGCAGCGCGTAAAAATAGCTCACTTTTTCGGTGGGCGGGTTCTGGGTCAGGGATATCTCGGCAGTAAACGCGGTTTGGGCAAACAGTTCCGCGGCTGCCGACGGGTTTTCCCGCATCAGCTTTTCCGCGCTGTTTTTGTTCTGCAGGTATCGGTCCATAAAACTTTTTAAGATGGTTTGATTCATGCCGTCTTGCGCCACCACCAGTTCCGGCGTACCGTCCATACGGAAGTAGCCGTCCACCTTTCCGTCGCGCAGCAGCTGGTCCGCTTCCGCAACCGACCGGACCTTTGTCAGGTTCAGCAGCTGGCCTTCCCCGGCCTGGGAAACGGCGTCCAACACGGCCGTCAGGGTGGTGTCCGCCAGCATAGCCTGGTCCTGCACCACGGCGGCAGGCACCGCCTGCCGCACCTGGGATGAATCCAGGGTGGAAAGGGTAAAATAAAACAAGGTGGAAAGCATAATCGGAAAAACCCAAGTCCAAATAATCGTGTCCCGGCTGCGCAACGTGGTCAGGAGCCGCTTTCCAAACAGATTGGCAAACATATCGCGCCCTCCTTAATCCCGTAATTGTTTTCCTGTAATTTCCAAAAACACGTCGTTTAGCGTCGGCGGTTCGGAAAATACCCGCCCAACGGACAAATGGCGCTGGCGCAGCAGATCCAGCACATCCACCAGCCGGTGGCCTCCCTCTGAGCAGCGGACGCAAAGCCGGCCATTCTGGTAGGACGCCTGGCTAATTCCCTCCAGTTCCCGAATGGCGTCCAGCGTATCCGGCGGCAGATCAAAAAGTTCCACCGTCAGCTTTTCGCCGGTGCGGATCATCGCTTTCAATTCCTCCTTGGTTCCCGTGGCCACCGCCTTTCCCCGGTCCATAATCATAATCCGGGTACAAAGCTGTTCGATCTCCTCCATGTAGTGGGAAGTATACACCACTGTCGCCCCCTGGCGGTTGAGCGCTTTAATCCCCTCCAAAATGCTGTTGCGGCTTTGGGGATCTACCGCCACGGTGGGTTCGTCCAAAAAAATCAGCTTTGGCTTATGGGCAATGCCGCAGGCGATATTCAACCGCCGCAGCAGTCCGCCGCTCAGCTTGCGGGGCAGGAACTTCCGGAACTCGGTCAAACCGGTAAATGCGATAGCTTCCTCCACCAAAGGCGAGCGCTTCTCTTTTTCCGGCACATAAAGGCCGCAAAAGTAATCGATGTTTTCCTGCACGGTCAGCTCGTTGAATACCGCCACATTCTGCATTACCACGCCGATTTGCCGCTTTAAATCGTACCGGTGGGGCGACATCGGCTCCCCAAACAGGCGGATTTCCCCCTTATCGTATTTTAATAGGGAAAGCATGCAATTGATGGCTGTCGTCTTGCCGGAACCATTGGGGCCTAGCAAGCCGAAAATTTCGCCGTCCTGCACCTCCAGGTCAAAATGGTCCAGCGCCAACAGTTCGCCGTATCGTTTTACCAAATTTTGTACTTGTATCATAAAATCGCCCCTCTGCTCTAGGATACCATTATCGTACCATTCCCGCCCCGGGCAAACCAGTGACCACCGTCACCGCCTGGTATGACAAATGTCATCATTCCCAGCCGCCAGCTTGTAAGGATGACGGGCGCTGTGGTACAATGGAATCAAAGCAAGGCTCTGGTTCCAAAGAATTTTTTTGCGGGCCTTACCCCGCCCGATTTGGGCACAGGGGGTAAGCGGGCGCGGCAAATCCGGAAGGGGGAACGGCATGCAAAGCCTCATCGATAAATTGTTGCTGCTTGCCCTGTGCTCCCTTAGTCTTTTGGGCACGCAGATTTCGGCGTTAACGGTTATTTCTCTGCTGACCGCCGTGGCGGTATCGGCCCTTTGCAGCTATTGGGAGGGCGAAAAGCCCGCGCCCTGGCTGGCGGCGGCTTATGTGGCGCTGTGCCTGTGGCAGCCGTCCTTCGTCACCTGCCTGCCCCTAGTCGCCTATGACTGCGCGGCCCAAAAATGGTGGCCGGTGCGGGTCTGTTTTATCCTGCCGGTTATTCTGCATTTGATCACCCTGTCCCCCCTCTCTTCGGCGGCCGCGCTTCTCCTTTCGCTGGCTGCCTGGCTGCTGTATTACCGGACGGACGCCAATCAAAAGGTTCAGCAAAAATACCGTGCGCTGGAGGATAACAGCAAAGAACTGGCCATCCGTCTGGAGCGCAAAAACAGGGAACTGATGGAAAAGCAGGACTACGAAGTCCGTCTGGCCACCCTGGCGGAACGCAACCGCATCGCCAGGGAAATCCACGACAATGTGGGGCATTTGCTCACCCGGTCGCTGTTGCAGGTCAGCGCCATGCAGGTGGCGTTCCGAAAAGAGGCACCAGTGGAAGAGCAGCTCCGTTCGATTAAAGAGACGCTGTCCGGCGCCATGAACGCCGTGCGCGCCAGCGTCCACGGTTTACACGAGGAATCGGTTGACCTGCGGCTGCAGCTGGAAGCGCTGCTGGGCGGGTTCCGCTTTTGCCCCGTGCGTCTGACTTACGACGCGGGGGTACTGCCCAAAGAACTGCGGTATGCCATTCTTTCCATCGTGCGGGAATCCCTTTCCAACATCGCCAAGCATAGCGACGCCACCCAAGCGTCGGTCTCGCTGGTGGAACACCCGGCGCTGTATCAGCTGACCGTAAAGGACAACGGCACCCGCCCCCCTGCCATGGCGGCAGGCGGCATCGGGCTGCAAAACATGCGCGACCGGGTGGAAAGTTTTCACGGCGTGTTCCGGGCCGGATGGGACCATGGCTATTCCATATTTATTTCCATTCCCAAGGAAAGGGGACCGGTATGAAAATTATCATTATTGACGACGATCCGTTTGTCTGCGCCTCGCTGAAAACCATTCTGCAGGCGGAACCGGACATCGAGGTAACCGCCACCGGCGCCAGCGGGGAAGACGCCATCGCCCTTTGTAGTCAGCAGCTTCCCGATATTCTGCTGATGGATATCCAGATGGGCGCTTTCAGCGGGCTGGACGCCGGAGAACAGCTTTTGGCGCAGTACCCGGCGCTTCGCATCCTTTATCTGACCACCTTTTCGGACGACGCGTATATTAAGCGCGCGTTGCAAATCGGCGCCAAGGGATACCTGATCAAACAGGAGGTAGAGACCGTAGCCCCGGCCCTGCGGGCGGTACTGTCCGGCCAAAGCGTGTTCGGCGGCGAAGTGGTGGTCAAACTACCCAGCCTGCTTTCCGTCCGTTCCAAACTGGAGCCCGGGACGTTTGATTTAAACGAACGGGAGATGGAGGTCGTCGAACTGGTGGCAAAAGGGCTGAGCAACCGCGAAATTGCCGAGACCCTTTTTTTAAGCGAGGGCACGGTCCGCAATTATCTCAGCGTGATTCTCGACAAGCTCTCCCTTCGGGACCGGACACAGCTTGCCGTGTTTTATTACCAGCACCAAGGCTTATAAAAAAACCCGCACGGCAAAGCAGAGATTGCTTTGCCGGGCGGGTTTTTTATGGTTGTGCCGGTCATTCCATAAGAAACACCTGGGTCATTCTGGGCTGCGCGCCGGTTTCGGGGTCCATTTCCATCACCATAACATCCTTCATATACGCGTTCCACCGGTCGACCACCGGGCTTTCCGCTTGTACCCGCGCCGCGTAATCCGCGCCTTTTTCGCACTCGTAATATCCAAACAATGTGCTTCCGGTGTTCCAGATGGTATAATTGCGGATTCCAGCCTGCCGAAGCACCTCCACCAATTCCGGCCATATCTCCGCATGCCTGCGGGCATACTCTTCAAGCATGCCGTCCCGTACTTTAGCGGTCCAAGTATACCGTTCCATTCTTCCATCCCCTTCCGCTCGGTTAACGCCGTTTTTTCTATCATACCCCCTGCCGCGGCGGCAGCGCAACCCGCAAACGATGCGGCGCTTAAAAAATCCCCGGAAAGACCGGGGATTTCCGCTTCAAGGGTCAGTCTGTAAATCCAAACCCCGCAACCGCATAGGCGTGGTCCAAAGGCCCGGCGCCTGCCCCCAGGTTCAGCATGGCCTTCAGCGCCCCTGTCAGGTACGCTTTTGCCCGCCGGACACTATCCTCGAGCGGTTCCCCCGCGGCAAGGTTGCACGCGATAGCCGACGAAAGGGTACAGCCGGTGCCGTGGGTGTTGGGGTTATTCACCCGTTCCGCGCGGAACCAGCGCGCCGTCCCCTTGGTATAAAGCAAATCAGCGGCTTCCTGCGCCAGGTGGCCTCCCTTGATTAAAATCGCGCCGTCAAACCGTTCGGCAATCTTTTGTGCCGCGTGTACCATACCGTCTTCGCCGTCAATAGAAAACCCGCACAGCACCTCAGCCTCCGGCAAATTTGGGGTGATAACCGTGCCCAGCGGCAAAAGACGGCTTATCAGCGTCTCCCGCGCCTGATCGGACAGCAGCTTACACCCGCTGGTGGAAACCATCACCGGATCCACCACGATATTCTTCGCCTTGTAATAGGCCAGCTTGTCCGCAATTACTTCGATGATCGCCGCGTTGGATACCATGCCGATTTTTACCGCGTCGGGAAAAATATCGTTGAAAACGCAATCCAGCTGCTGCCCCACAAATTCCGGCGCCGCGTCCAGGATGCCGTATACCCCGGTGGTATTCTGCGCCGTCAAAGCCGTAATGGCGCTCATTGCGTACATGTGGTGGGCCGTAATGGTTTTGATATCCGCCTGAATGCCCGCGCCGCCGCTGCAATCGGAACCCGCAATGGTCAGTACCTTCTTAATCAAAATAATCCCTCATTTCCCCATACCGTTCCAAATAGAGGTCCGCCGTTTGGCGCACGGCGACGGGATTGCGCTCGAACCGGTCGAACACCGCCGCCACGGGAAATCCCGCCGCCTTTGCCGTGCGTATCGCGTATAACGCGTCCTCGAACACCCAGGTGTTTTCCTTTTTCGTACCCAGCAGGGCCAGGGCGCTGTCGAAAATATCCGGCTCGTCTTTACCGTGCCCAATCTCGGTACAGGTAAAGATTTTTTGAAAATAGACGTCCAGCCCGGTCCTTTTCAGCGCGGCCTCCACCAGATAACGGTCGGTGGCCGTTGCCACGCACATGGCCACGCCGCGTCTTTTCAGGTCATAAAGGAAGCGCGCCGCCCCCTGTTTGGGCTGGACCTCCTCGACGTAATACCTGGCGATCATTCGGTTGATGCCGCCGATAATTTCCGCTTCGCTGCCAGCCAGGCCGTATTCGGTCTGGTAATAACGCGCTGCCTGCTGGATGCTCATGTTTTTAAAGGTTTCCTTCAAATCCTCGCGGGGTTCCATCCCGCGGCTGCGCAGGTATTCCTCGCCAATGGTGTCCCAGATAAACATCGAATCCAGAAGCGTGCCGTCCAGGTCAAAAATCGCGCCGTCGATTCTCATACAGCCACCATCCTTTCGGAAAGCGAACGCAGCGCCCTGCACGTTTCTTCGATCTCTTTGCTTGCAAAGATGGCCGAAACCAGCGCCACGCCGGCAACGCCCGTTCCCGCCAGTTCCATGATGTTATGCTTGTAAATACCGCCGATTGCCACCACCGGGATGGAAACAGCCCGGCAGATCTCCCGCAGGGTATCCAGCGCCACCGTGTCCGCGTCCAGCTTGGTTGTGGTGGAAAATACCGCCCCAACACCCAGGTAATCCGCGCCGGCCCGCTCGGCAATCACCGCCTGTTCCACGGTCTGGGCCGATACGCCCAGGATCATGTTCTCCCCCACCAGGGCGCGCACATCCCGGGCGTCCCCGTCGTGCTGGCCCACATGCACGCCGTCGGCGCCGCACCGCAGGGCGACCTCCACGTTATCGTTGATGAGGAAAGGCACCCGGTAAGACCGGCACAGCTGTTTCATCTGCAAGGCTTCCTGTAAAAACGCGGTCTTTTCCAGTTCCTTTTCCCGCAGCTGGATACAGGTCGCGCCACCCCGCAGCGCCTGTTCCACCTGTGCGTACAGGGTACCGTCCCCCACCCAGGAGCGGTCGGTGACGGCGTACAGCAGCATGTTTTTTTTATCGCACTTCATATTTTGCACCGCTTTCCAGTTGTTCCCCGGTCAAGTGGAAAATCTCGTCTAATATCCGGTTCCGGTAGGTGGAATTCCCCTCCCGCTGGGCAAGCCTGGCGTACGCCCGCTCGCCGCACAAG
>CABQAC010000062.1 GCA_902462035.1 uncultured Eubacteriales bacterium | reverse complement strand
ACAGCGCCATGGCAGGCGCTAAAGACGCGGGAAAACTGGACGAGGCGCTGGCGCAGACGGAATCGCTCTTAAAAGCCATGTTGAAATAAAAGGGAGGAAGCAGACTATGGATTGCATCTTCTGCAAAATCATCCGCGGGGAAATCCCCTGCAGAAAGGCGTACGAGGACGATCAGGTCCTGGCCTTTTACGATATCGAGCCTCAAGCGCCGGTCCACATTCTGGTCATACCCAAAAAGCATATCGAATCCGCAGCTGCCGTTACGCCGGAAAACAGCGCGGTGGTCGCCCATATCTTCGAGGTGATCGCGGCCTTGTCCAAGGATTTGCAGCTGAAAGACGGATTCCGCGTCATCTCCAATACTGGGGAAGATGCCGGACAGACTGTGCGGCATCTGCATTTTCACTTGTTGGCGGGCAAGCCGATGGGCGCCCGTCTGCTGTAAAGCGAATAAAAAGCTGGGAGGAATATGGCCATGCAAAAAAGTTACCGGATGACCATCGCGGGCTGTGAGCGGGATTTACCCCTTTGCCCCATCAACGATTCGCTGGACATTGCGGCTTTTATTATGTTCGGCGATGTGGAACTGACCGAAAAGGCCGCAGCCGCTCTGCTTCAAAAATGTCCGCAGCACGATATTATTGTCACGGCCGAGGCAAAGGGAATCCCCTTGGCTTACGAAATGGCGCGGCAGGGCTGCCGCCAGTACTTTGTAGCCCGCAAAGGCGTTAAGCTGTACATGCGCAACCCCCTGGCGGTAGAGGTCAAATCGATAACCACCGCAAAACTGCAGCATTTGTACCTGTCGGAAGAGGAAGTCGAACAAATCCGCGGCCGCCGCATTCTTATTGCCGACGATGTAATCAGCACTGGGGAATCGCTTTCCGCGGTGCAGCGGCTGATCGAGGAAGCGGGCGGCACCGTGGTGGGAAGCGCGGCGGTATTGGCCGAGGGCGACGCAGCGGAGCGAGACGATATTGTGTTTTTGGAGCCGCTGCCCCTGTTCCCCAAGTCCTGAAAACCAGCTCACCGGGGGAGGGATGACTGGTGAAACGGCCGTTGATGGTCATGGGTTTTGCGGTCGCCCTGGGCCAGACGGCCGCTGTTTTTTTAGCGGTTGGCCCGGCGCTGGTGTTGGGTGCGCTGGCTGCCGCGGTTGGCGTCGCGTCTTTTTTCTGCCGGCGTACCCGGCAAAAAGGAATTGTGCCGCTGGCTTTGCTGTGCGCCGCCACGGCGGTGTTCGTGTCCGCCGGATACCAAAAATCTGTGGTAGAGCCAGCAAGGGAGCTTGACGGGGCCAGGGGCGTTGTCACCATGCGGATTTCCGCCGGGCCGGAACGGCACAACGGCGGTTACCAGTATGTGGTGGATACCGCCGTTGTGCAGGTGGAGCGGGACGGTAGGTTGACGGATCAAGACGTTCCCCAGCACTTAAAACTGCGGCTGAATTCCGATACCCCGCTCCAGGTTTCTCTGTACGATGTGGTCACCGCCGACGTGTATTTCGGCGCGCCCGGCGGGGGTATGGGCTATACCTCAAAAATCAGTTATCAGGCCCAAGGCGTTTATCTGTTTGCCAACCTGCGGTCCGGGGTAACAAAAAACGGTGAGGCGCCCCGGGATTTGTGGTACGGCATTATGCAGGCACGCGCCGCCATGCTGTTTCAGATGGGGAGCCTGCTGCCGCCGTCCCAATCATCCCTGATCGCGGGGCTGACATTGGGAGAAACGGCCCAAATTCCGGATCAGGTTATCGCGGATTTTCGGAACTGCGGCGTTTCTCATCTGCTGGCGGTATCCGGCTTGCATACCGCATTCTTCGCGCAGATGCTCCTGTGCCTTTTCCTGGGGCTGCGTATGCCGCGGCGGCTGTGTTACGCGCTGTCGGCGGCGGGGGTGTTGGGGTTTGCGGCCCTTTCCGGCTTTACGCCGTCGGTCAGCCGGGCGGCGGTGATGTCCCTACTGTACTTACTGGGCGGTATCATCTTCCGCAAGCCGGATTCGCTCAATTCCCTGGGCCTGGCGGCCCTGGTGCTGTGCGTGGCCAATCCCTGTATTGCGGGCGGCATCAATTTTCAGCTGTCGTTTCTATCTACCTTTGGGATCATCCTGCTGGCAGAGCCTATCGGCGGGTGGATGATCAGCCGCTTTCCCCATGGCGTGCGGTCCCGGTTTAGCCGGGGTATGGTGACCATGGCGGCGACTTCTCTCTCCGCCATGGTTTGCGCCTTTCCGGTGATCCTGCTGGTATTCGGCGAGATTTCGCTGGCCAGCCCGCTGGCCAATGTGGCTACCGTTTTGCCCGCCGAGGCGGCGATGGCTTGCGGGATGCTTGCGTCCCTCCTCAGCTTCTTTGAACCGTTGTTATTCTTGGCAAAGCCCCTTGCCCTGATTGCGGGCGTCCTTTCCAACTATTTGATGTCTGCCACCCACCTGCTTGCTTCGGCCGGTCTGCTCTTTGCCCCGGGAGAAGACGTGATTCCCCTTTGGATAGGCGCGACCTTTTTGTGCGCGGCGGGGACCATATTGGTGATGAAACGAAAACGGGCGGTATTGACGGCGGGACTCCTTTCGCTTGTGGTATTGCTGGTTTTGTCTTTAACGGATGATATTCTTCGGAACGGAACAATCCGCATTGGCGTGATGGACAGCGGCGAGGGGGTCGCGGTCGCTATGGTATGGGACGGCGGCGGCTGGCTGCTGTCCAGCGGGCAGAGCAGGGCCACCGCCTACCGGTGTGAAGATTACCTGGCCCGAGAGGGCGGCGGAAAGCTGGACCTTCTGATTGCGCCCGATGGAGAACGAAAAAGCGCGCTGGTCCAGGCCCAACTGATGGAGACTTGCCGGCCCCGGGTGGGGTGGTTTGGCAGCGGTCCTTTGGACGACGCGCTGCTGGCGGCTATGGGGGAAGACTGCGAATTGCTGCAGGACGGCGGTGACAGCGGTTTTCGGTTTGGGGAGAAGATCTCCGTCCAGAGGATCGCCTCGGCGGGCGGCGCATGGTATCATTGCCGGGCGTGGAATATTTCCGTGCTGGTGGGCGACGGCGTCTGCGATGCAGCCGATTTGCCGCCCCTCCTCCGCGCGGCCGATCTGCTGGTGCTCGGAAAGCTGCCGGACCATGCGGAACTGCTGCGGGCCAACGTGTTGGTGGTTTCCGCCACCCAGGAGCAAACTCCCTATTTGGCGGCAAAACTGTCGCCGTTGGCGGCGTATCTTTACACGACCAGCCAGAACGGCACCATATCGATGCGCACTACCGGCGGCCGGGACTTGATTTTCCGGTAAGAAAGGAGGATGGACCATGCCCGCAATTGACGAGGCAACTTTAAAAAAGCAGATTCGGGAACAAGACTTTGGCCGGGTATACCTGCTGTACGGCGAGGAACCGTACCTGGTGTCGGAATATGGCCGCAGAATTGCCCGCAAGGCGGCCGGCGGGGCGATGGAGGATTTTAACCTGCAAACCTTCGACGGAAGGGCGCCGGTGGAGGAAATTGCGGAAGCGGCCGAGGCGCTGCCCCTAATGGCAGAACGCAAATGCGTGGTGGTAGTGGATTACGACGCAGACAGCGCCAACGCGGCAGAAACCGCCAAAATGAAGCAGCTGCTGGCCGATCCCCCCGCCTCGTGTGTCCTGGTTTTCCGCCAGCAATCGGTGGCGGTCAACGCCAAAAAATCGGCCAAATGGCGCAGCTTTATCAAACAGGTGGAAGAATGCGGCTGTTCGGTTCATTTTCCGCGGCGGGACAGCGCCGCCTTGGCGAAATTTTTAACCGATACGGCGTCGGGGATGGGCTATACCTTTTCGGGCGACTGCGGCCGCTATTTGATCCGACAGTGCGGGACAGACCTGACCAACCTGCTGGGGGAGCTGGAAAAGATATGCGCCTTCAGCGGGCCGGAAACCTCGATTACCCGGGAGACAATCGATGCGGTGGCGGTTAAGACGACCGAAACCGCGGTGTATAAGCTGGCAAACGCCTTGGTGTCCGGCAATTATGGAGAGGCCTACGCATTGCTCGATACCCTGTTTTACCAGCGAGAGGAACCGGTATTCATCCTGGGCTCGCTGGCGTCCGCTTATATCGATTTATACCGCGCCAAGGCGGCGCTGGAAAGCGGTACGCCGGTGACCGAAATTGCCAAGGCTTTCGATTACCGCGGCCTGGAGTTTCGCCTGCGCAACGCGGCGCGGGACTGCAGAAGGCTGACTATGGAACAGCTGCGGCGCAGTCTAGATTGGATTTCCCAGACCGACTTAGCGCTGAAAAGTACCCGCACCGACCCTAGGGTGCTGCTGGAGGAACTGCTGGCCCGCCTTTTGATGACAGCGGCGGGGGGGAGAGCGGAAGGCTGAAAGGACGGCGTCCGCGATACCTTCAAACAAAACTTTGCCCAATGATGGAGAAAGGACGGTTGCCGCAATGGAGCGTATCAAGATCCGCGAAGCGGTGGTGGTGGAAGGAAAATACGATAAAGTAAAGCTGTCTTCCTTACTGGACGCACCCATTGTGGAGACCAGCGGCTTCCGTATCTACAAAGACCGGGAACAGCTGGCGCTGATCCGGCGTCTGGCCAAGATCCGCGGCATTTTAATCCTGACCGACAGCGATGCGGCAGGATTCCAAATCCGTCATTTTTTAGCAGGCGCGGTGCCGGAAGGGACGATCAAGCACGCGTATATTCCGGACTTGTTCGGTAAGGAAAAGCGCAAGGACAAGCCTTCTGCGGAAGGTAAGCTGGGGGTGGAAGGGATGCCCCGAAAGGCGCTTTTGGAAGCGCTGGAGCGCGCCGGCGTGCTGGCGGAGGAAGTATCGGAACCAGCGGGACGCCCGATTACCAAAGCGGATTTATATGAGGACGGATTTACCGGCCAGACGGACAGCGCCGCCCGAAGGGCCAGCTTGCTGCGCGCGTTAAACCTGCCGCAACGCCTTTCCACCAACGCGATGGTTTCCATGCTCAATTCTTTTTTAAGCTATGACGAATACCGCCGGGCGGTGGATGCGCTGCCCCCTTTGGAACTGGAAAATTAACGGTTGACATCGCTAATACCGGATGCTATAATCAATGTTGCTGGCAACGGGCCTGCCCCGGAGCTGAATTTTTGCGAGTGTGCTGGAACTGGCAGACAGGCACGTTTGAGGGGCGTGTGTTGCATAACGTACGGGTTCAAGTCCCGTCACTCGCACCATTGTCGAAAGAAGTCGATTGCTGTAAAGCGGTTGACTTCTTTTGTGTTTTATAGTTTATAGTATAATAATATACATTTACAATTATTAGGGGGACAGCAGTATGGAACGGCTCATTGAAAAAGTGGTTATTGAAGGAGCGGAATTTGAAATTATCCAAAAACCGGAGACTTTGTATGCAGGTTATAAGGCGGAGTCCGATCATGGAGATGAAGAATCGAGCGTCAATACATACGCACTTTTTCAGGCTGGTTATAAAAGTATAAAAAACAGTTTGACACCGGATTCTATGCTGTGCCTCAGTATAAATTACAAGGAATGTAACCATGGAAAAAATGCGCGGCGGTTCCTTATGCACTGTCAGGAAACGTCGGAAAGGAATCAACCTGAAGGGATTACAGTTCTTGAATCTCCGGCATGCTACATGATAAAAGTAAAATCGTCGGAAGCAACATGGGCGCTGGTAAAGAAAACCACCGGGGAAGATAATCCTCAATGGCATATGGCCCCGCTTTTCGGTTTGTGTGAAAAACTGTTTTGTAATGAGGAAAGAGGATTCGCGTTAACACCGGATTTCAGCGACACATATGAAATCGAATATTATAATGCGGATGGTATCAATTACGCGGGTATAAGCGTCGTTAAACTGTAGCCCTACATCTAGATCTCATGTTATATATTGTGTGGGTTCAAGTCTACCATAAAAAACAGCAGCAGATTCTTTTTTTCATTTTTACAAAAAAACCGCGTTGCATTTCGTGTTGCATAATGCCGAACCCGGAATCATCTATCGCAGAATCGATCTGCTGACGCCCGGCGGAAACGATCAATAACATTTGCCGCATGGCGTATAGTCCCTTGCTTCTGCTTCTGAGATGAAAATATTGGACGGTCTTATCATACTGCTGCAACGTGAAGAACGATAGTATTTCTTCCCGAATGAAGTAACTCGTACCATTGTTTCTGTTTTTTCTGTAGCGCTTGCGACGGCGCCAAGTTCTGCGCAGGTCTAGAGCTGGAAACGAAAGCGCCGAGGACGTGAGCGCGGATGAGGCAGAAGCGTCAGACAAAACGGCTTCTTGGGAGCTTGTTTCGGATTCGATCGATGTTGTGTTGCCAATTGAGAGGATTGGGTGCCAGAGGGATTTTGGCGCGTTTTGCTACTGGATTCATCCTCAAGAGAAAGCATACGGATAGGAACAAAATTGGTAGCTTTGATCATATTGTTTATTTCAGTTGTAAGGAAAAAGGGCCTGCAGACTAGCGTGCAGGCCCTTTTTCTAATATAAAGTTTGAGTCATCCGACAGCGTTGTAATTCCCCGCCAGCAAATTGCTGGCCTGGCACAGTTTATAGACAAAGACAAAGGGTCCCACCAAGATCAACGAGCCTAGGACATTCCATAGCCAATAGGTATCGGCGCCAAAGCTGTAGCCGATATTCCTGCGGTACAGTTCCATACCCATACGGGCAGACAGCTTATGGAACCACACAATGTAACCGATGCCGAGGGTGAGCGGTCCGACGAGGAAAAACAGCAGGCAATAATGCATGGTTTTCCGCCCGTCATACCGGCTTGCGATCACATTGATGTCCGAGGAAAGGCCGGAATAAAAGACAATGGAATAGATGCCAAGCGTGACGATCGTGAGCAGAATATACTTCAGTAAGCTGCGATTGGTATTGAGCTGTCCGACCGGCGCCGCAGGCCAGGGATTGACCGCTTGGTTGGTTGGGGGCATGTCCACGGGCTATCAACTCCTTCATTTTATTATTCTTAATATAACAGAATAGAATGAGAATAGCAACAAAAAATGATGGATTTCGACAAAAAGATTCCATATAAAAAGATTTTCCTGTAAGTTTTCTGATAAATCCGCATGAAATGAATCTGACTGTTTTTCGTACCCTGGGGGAGAAATAGCATGTAGAACGGAAAAGATCAAAAAAGAAGCGGCCGTAAAACAGCCGCTTCTTTGACGGTTCGCCTGATCTGATTATTCAGCAGATGTATCTTTGGGGGTGTCAATGGTCGTCGAGGACGCGACCAAATCGAACTCGTCGAGCATTTCCTGCGACGGTTTTTCGGTTAGAAGGCTGACCGCCACGATGGCGACGAAAGAGATGGCGAAACCCACCACCAACGAATACAAGCCGGTAATTTCACCAAGGGTTTGCCCGCCGAAAGGCAGGTAGTCCCAAATGATCACGGTCAGGCCGCCGGAAACAACGCCGGCTACTGCACCGTGGTAATTGGTCCGTTTCCAGAACAGCGAAAGCAGCACGGTGGCCCCGAAGGCGGAACCGAAGCCGGACCACGCGTTGGAAACCAGCCCCATCACGCTGTTATTCGGATTAAGGGCGATGATATAGGCAACGACAGCTACCACCAGCACCGTGATCCGGCCGATCCAGATCATCCGTTTGTTGGTGGCATTCTTATCGATAATGCCCTTGTAAATGTCCTCCGAGAAGGAAGAAGCGGTAACCAGAAGCTGGCTGTCCGCCGTAGACATGGCAGCGGCCAAAATACCGCACAGCAACACGCCCGCGAGCAGCGGCAGATACCAGTGCTCGGTGAACATTTGCAGGATAGAATTGATGAAAACATTTTCGGTCGCGCCATCCACCAAAGGGGTATTCAAGTACACCCGGCCAATGATACCGGCCAGGGTGGCGGCAAACAAGGCCAGTACGACCCAGATAATGGCGATGACACGGCTCTTTTTAACTTCGGCATCCGAACGGATGGCCATAAACCGCACCAAAATGTGGGGCATGCCGAAATATCCAAGCGCCCACGCCAGCTGGGAAATCAACTCCACCGCCGTGATACGGCTGCCGTCGGCATTCAGGAAGGGATTCAAGTAATTGGCGGGCGCCGTCGTTTCCAGAAGGCTCAGCGTTTCCCCAGGGCCGCCCAACAGCCCGACCGCTAATATCGGGATGGTCAGCAAGGCGGCAAGCATCAGCATACCCTGCAGAAAATCGGTCCAGCAAACCGCCAGGAAACCGCCCAGGAAGGTGTAGCCCACAATGACCACCGCGCCGATTGTCAGCGCCAGAACGTAATCCAGGTTGAAAACTTCCACAAACAGCTTGGTGACCGCAGAGAAACCGGAAGCCGTGTACACCAGGAAAAAGATCATGATGAACAAGGCGGCGACAATGCTGAGCAGCTTGTTGTCGCTTTTAAACCGGTTCTGGAAATAGGTCGGCAGGGTAACCGAGTTGCCGGAGACAATGGTGTACCGGCGAAGCCGCTTGGAAATGAAGATCCAGTTGAGCGCCGTGCCGATGGCAAGGCCCACGCCGATCCAAATTTGGCCGGTTCCGGCCGCATAGATGGCGCCGGGCAGCCCCATCAGCAGCCAGCCGCTCATATCGGAGGCCTGGGCGCTCATGGCCGCCACCCATCCGCCCAGTTTGCGGCCTCCTAAAAAATAATCGGAAGAGCTTTTTGTACGGTGGTAGAAGAAGGCCCCGATTCCCAACATGACCAGGAAATACAGAAAAAACGATACCAAAATCCATCCGTTTCGAGACAATTGATCACATCCCTCTCACACAAGAATAAAAATAATTATACACATAATTTTCTTGTGTGACAAGACTTTTTGAACAAATCATTAACAAATGAAAAACGGATCTAAACAGCGTCAGGCAAAAATCGATGCCAGCAAAGCTTGGGTCATGGCTTCCGCTTTGTCAAAATCCATGGCTTGGGTATAAAGCTGTTCCAGCCCGTCGTGAATGGTTTTGGCGTTTTGCAGGCAGCGTACCCCTTCCCGGACGAGCTCCCGGGCGGCTTTTTTGGTAAAGGTCATCCGCTGTTTCCGCTGTGCCAGCCGTTCGGCGTCCATAAAGCGTTTGGCGTGGATGGTTTTAAAGGGACGTTGAGTCATGGGGAGACGGCTGCTGCGTGCAAGGAAGGTCAGCCCCGCGCCCGGGATGATCAGCGCCTCCAGCCGGGTGGCGGGGAATAAGGGGTCGTAACAGGAAATAAAAGCGGCGTTTTGTTCCAGCAGGCGCTGGCGCACGGTCTGCAAAAACAGGTGGGCAACAGGGCCGTATTCATCCTCCACGCAGAAACAGCGAGTTCCGTAGCACGCGGGCGTACCGTCAAAAAAGACGATCCCATCCGGTGTGATACCGCTTAAAAAGCGGATGGATTCCCGGCCGTTTTCCGCTGCGGATAGATCGATCCGGCGGGCGGTTTTGTCCGCGTATTTTTTCAGTTTTTCGGTATCGGTGCAGCGCAGCGCGTACTGGTAGGTATCTTCCAGCAGGGTTCCCGCGGCGTGCAGGTAACGCCCGGAA
>CABQAC010000061.1 GCA_902462035.1 uncultured Eubacteriales bacterium | reverse complement strand
CCTGGGGTTCGTTCCAGGTACCCGACAGCCGTACAGACGCCGCGCCATCTTCCTGCTGGAACACCTGCCAGTCCATGGGTCCGTTCTCAATTAATAATCCGTGCATACCTTCCGTTCCTTTCCAAAGTAATCTGCCGCGGCAGCCTTCCCGCACAGAAAAAACCGGGATGCTTCCAGCCGGAATGCTTCCGCCGCGCCAGCGGATGCGTAACGCCACAAAGAAACGCGCCCGGCAAAGCGGCGCTATAAGGTCATTATAGCACCGGTATGGCGTAAAATCCAGCGGCGGCCCCTTTTTCCTACGGTCTTAATCCCAAGTCCAGCGCCGCTTGGTTGCGCTGTTCAATCTCCTCCTGCAGGCCCTCCCGGTAATAGCCCGCCACCACTTCCCGCCACATGGCCACCGGGTCACCCGTACCGATGATAACCCTTGTCAGGTCGTCGATGATCCGGTTGGTATTAAACCGCTGCCCGCCGTCGTACGGCACGTCGTAAAAGTCGTAAGGCCGTTCGACCTGCCTGGCGTTTTCCATGTTCCATTCCAGCGCCCCGTTCGCCATCTCCATCAGCTCCCTGCCGTACACCGCGCTGTTTATCTCGCTGATCTCGAAATCCGACAAAGCGCCGCCCCACGACGCGAGGCTTTTAAACAGGGCGACGGAAGGGTACTTCGCCACCAAACGGTCCGGCGTCCCCCCACTGGGCGCCGCCTGCCATAAAAGGCGGCAGTTTCCGGCCTCGTCCACCAGGTAGTCCGTCCCCTGGATGCCGAACCGGGTCAGCCTACGGCCCTCTTCCGACAGCAAATAATCATACAAAGCTAAAATGCGCTCCATCTTTTCGTCGTCCACCCCGGCGGAAATCACCGATTCCGACCACGACAGGGCGCTGGTATTGCAGTAACGCACGCCGTCCGGCGCGGGAAAAACCGGAAGTACCTTCACACAGTCGGAAAAAGCCTTGTCCGGGTGGTAAACGCTCCATTGGGCCGCCAGCTCAGATAAGGTCCCCGGGGCGGATTTATGTTCCAGCGCGCCCAGCGTTCCCCGGGCAAAATCGTCGTTGGCATCGTTGGCTTTTTTCAGGTAAAAATTCGGATCCAGCCCGCCGGTTTCGTACAGCCGGCGGTAATATAAAACCACGGTGTCAAACGCCTCGGTCACGTAGCTGGGCAAAAATTTCCCATCCCGGGCCACCCAGCCATACACGTTGCATTCGGGCGCAAGTCCCAGGATCACCCATTTTCCCATGGCGTACCGCGTATTGACGTTATAGCCGATGGTATCGTCTTTGCCGTTCCGGTCAGGGTCATCCTGGGCAAAACGCCGCATCAGGCGCAAAAAGTCCTCGGCATTTTGGGGGTCATCCTCTCCCAGCGCTTCCATCCAGTCCTTGCGCACCAGCATGGCCGAGTCGCTCGAACCCAGCCATGGGTCGGTAAAAGAGCTGCGGGGTATGGTATAATACCGCCCGCCCTCCTGGGCCAGGCTGCTTTGAAATTGGGTCACCTGTTCGCGCACGCGCGGATAGGGGGACAAATCCACCGGCAGGGGGCGGATCAGCCCGCCCTCCACATAGGAAGACAGCGAATAATTGCTTTTAAGCCCTGACGCGCCGATGCTGTTGGTGACGAAAACATCCGGCAGGCAGCCGGTGGCCGCCATGACATGGTACTGTTCCTCGTAATCGGTCCAGCCAACGGAAACCGGCTCCACCGTAATATCGAACCGTTCCTCCAAAGAACGCAGCACCGCGTCCGGCTGCTTGTTCCGCGCCATTTCTCCAATATCCCAAAAGGCGATGCTGACATTCAAATGGCGGATGTTTTCAGTCTTTCGGGATGAACTGGAGGCCGGAGCGTCCTGCCCCAGACAGCTCGCGGGCAAAAGCAGCAGCAACCCTACCGCGGCCAAGCAAACGCGTTTTTTCATCATTCCCGTGTCCCTTCATCCGGCTGGCCCTCCCCCGGCGCGGCGCCGTCATCGCCCCGGTATGCGCTTGGGGTCACGCCCATGTATTTTTTGAAGACCTTTGCAAAATAAAAATAATCTTTATATCCCGTTTTGTCCGCAATCTGGGTTACGGTTAAGTTTGTCTGCCGCAGCAGCTTGGCGGCATAGCCGATCCGGAGTTTGGTCAGGTAACTGGTATAGGTTTCTCCCAATTCCCGGCTGAACAGCTGGCTGGCGTAATTCGGGTTGATGGAACAAAGGTCCGCCAGCTGCTGGATGGAAATCTCCTCGCGAAAATTCTCATTTAAATACGCGATCATGCGCAGCACTGTTTCGTTTTTCACCAGCCCCCTTCGAAAAGGCTGCTGCACCGTTATCTGCTCAGCCGGAGCCGACAGCCTGCGCTCCCCCAAAATCTGCTTGGCTTTTTGCAGCGTTTCGTCAATCTCGCTTTGGGAAAAAGGCTTCAGGCAATAGCCGATGGCCCGGTTGACGATGGCCTTTTGCGCGTAAGCAAATTCGGCATACCCGCTGATGACCGCGAACAGCGTGGGGATATGTGTCTCGTTGGCTTTTTGCATCAATTCCAGGCCGCCCATCCCAGGCATCCGCACATCTACAAAAGCCAAATCAGGCCGCAGCTGCATCATCAAATTCCAGCCCTGCACACCATTGTAGGCCTCCCCCACGGTTTCAAAATCCCGGTCGTTTTTCGCAATCATGGCGCGCAGACTGCGGATGACCCATTTTTCGTCGTCGATAATCACCGCTTTATACATCCGGCGTCCCCCTTTCTCCGGTTATACTGTTTTGTTCATCCTCGATGCCCGGATACACCAGCGGCAGCCACAGCCGCACCGTGGTGGACCGGCTCTCTTCCGACTCCACCGCCAGCCCGTAAGGTTCGCCGTAATAGAGCCGGATGCGGGCATTGACGTTGACCAGGCCGATGCTGTCAAACGCCCGGTTTCTCTCCTCTGCCTTACAGCGGAGCATATGGCGGATTACCGCAAGCCGGTCCTGCGTAATGCCCACCCCGTCGTCTGCGACCGTAATACACAACCGGTCTCCCTCCTGCCGGGCGCCGACTTGCAGGTGTCCTTTTTCCAGCTTGCGCTCCAAACCGTGATAGATGGCGTTCTCCACCAACGGCTGCAAAATCATCTTGGGAACCCGGGCGTTCAGGCAGCCCGCATCCACCCGGTACTCCACGGTAAAGCGGCCCTCGAAGCGCGCCTGCTGGATCATCACATAGGATTTCGCGATATCAAGCTCCTGCCGCAGGGTGACCAGATCCCCGCCCTTGATGCTGTACCGGAAGGTCCTGCCCAGCGCGCGGGTTACCTCCACCACCGTCTCGTTATCCCCGGCTGCGGACATGCCGCAGATCAATTCCAATGTATTGTACAAAAAGTGGGGGTTGATTTGGCTCTGTAAAAAAGCCAGCTCCGTTTTGCGCCGCGCCACCTCCAGCTCGTACATCCGGCCATAGGAGTCGGATATGTTATGGGCAAGGGTGCTGATTTCGTCCAGCATCGTGTTAAACGCCTGGCCCACCGCCGCGATTTCGCTGCAGGAATCCGTCACGGGGATACGCTCCCGCAGCGCCCTGCGGTTTCCCGCGTTCACCCGCTGCATGACCCCCATCAGCTGTTCCAGGGAACGGAATACCTTGCCCACACGCACCACAAGCAACGCGCCCAGCAGCACGAATACCGCCAGCGCCAACACCGACTGCTGGACGGTCAGCGTTAATATTTGAGCGGCCAGCCTGTCGCAGTCCACCCAGGATACCGCGTACCCGTCCATTTCCTCAATCCGGTAACAGGTCAGCAGAATACCATCCTGTTCCAAAGAGGTGTTATCCCGCCGCGCCATCCGTTCCAGATCCAGTTCCCGGACCGCCTTGTACCTTTCCGTATCCCCGGAAAGCAGGCGGTAATCCCGGTCCATAAATAAAAGGTTCGGTTTTTCGCTGGAATCTGCCGCGTATCCGTCCACCAGGCGGCCCGGGTCCAGAACGAACAGCACGGTGCCGATTTTATGTTTGTTGCCGATATCCGCGGCGGAATAAAACGGCATACCGGCGATAATACAATCGCGCGGCACGCCGCGAAACCGGTAGGACGCAAGCCCCGAAAAGGAAAAGCCGCCGGGCATACCCGCCGCCAACTGCTTGGCCGAAAGGCTCTCCCCGTCGATATTGATAAAGGCGCCCTTCTCGCCCACCACGGCAATATCCAAAATCCCCTTGCCCAGGTTGACGGTATTGTTCAAAAAATTTTTTACGCTTTGGTACTGTTCAAACATGTGTTCCCGGTCGGTCTCCCGCAGGTAGTCCTGCACCACCTTGTTATAGGCAACGGCCTGTACCATCTTTTTGATGTCCTTGCAATTTTGCGTTGCTTTAGCCGCGGCTTGTTCCGCCACCATCTGTTGGTTTTCCTTCACGGTCTCGTACTGGATCCGGTAAAACCGAAGGGAGGAATACAATAGGATCAGCGCCATGCCCATCAGCATCACCGATGTGATGACCACCAGCTGCACACGGATGGAGGCGGGCTTCTTTCGCCGTATTTTCCACTTCATCCGCCCGCACGCCGTCCTTTCTCCCTCTTCCATGGTGTTCGCTTTATTTTCATCGTACAATGCCTTGGAAAGAAGTCGTATGGAATTTTCTTAGTAATTTATGGAAAATACATCGGAATCTGTTCCATAAACTGCTTTTTTGTCATTTTAGTGCGTTATCTTTTTACTATATCAAAGTCCCAATGCGGTTGTCAAAAACACTTTTTATTCTTTCAAAAAGTTTTATAAAAGCTTAATCCTCCCTTGCGCCCCGGTTTTTCCCTCAAATTTCCTTTTCTCGCCGCAGTTTTTCCCAAAACCAATCATACGGCAAAAAACACTACCGGTTGTGTTTTTATATGATCGCAAACCCTTGACTTTCTCCATATTTAGTATCATAATAGTTTCGTCACACAAGATATATGGACCTTGCGGGTGTGTAAAACGAGTTAGGAAGGGTTGAATACGCAATGATCCGGAGCATTATCAAACGCGATGGGCGCGTGGTGCTGTACGACGAAAGCAAGATTGCCGCCGCCATTTTGAAGGCGCTGGAAGCCGCCGGCGAAGGAAATGCCGCGGACGCAGCCGTGGTGGCCAACGCCGTACAGGCAAAGCTGGAAAAGCTACCGGAGGACATGCCTCCTCAAATTGAACAAATTCAGGACGCCGTGGAGCACGAGTTGATGAAAAAGGGGTACGAGGGAGCCGCCAAGGCCTACATCTTGTACCGCGCCAACCGCACCCGGATCCGCGAATCCAATACCAGCTTGATGAAAACCATCGATGAAATCACCAATTTAGACGCCCGGGACAGCGACATGAAGCGGGACAACGCCAACATCGATGGCGATACCGCCATGGGCAGCATGCTTCAAATCGGCACCGCGGGGGCCAAAGCCTATAACGAGCTGTACCTGCTTACCCCGGAACAGGCCCGCGCCTACCGGGAGGGCGATATCCATATTCACGATTTCGATTTTTACTCTCTGACGACCACCTGCTGCCAAATCGATATTCTCCGCCTGTTCAAGGACGGTTTTTCTACCGGCCATGGTTTTCTGCGGGAACCGCAAAGCATTCAAAGCTACGCGGCGCTGGCGGCTATCGCCATCCAATCCAACCAGAACGACCAGCACGGCGGTCAAAGCATTCCCAACTTTGACTACGGTATGGCCCAGGGCGTGGCAAAAACCTTTGCGAAAGCCTATGTCAGCAAACTGACCGAGTCGGTGGAGGATTTGCTGGATTCGGACGACGAAAGCCAAGTGGTAAAAAGCGCCGTGGAAGCGGCCTCCCAGTCTATTGGCGAGGGACCCCGGCTGCAATTAGGCGAGCGCGCGTTCGATGCCGCCGTGTCGGACTTTTTGGCGGCGGAACGGGGAATCGCCCCGGATAAGGCCAAGCGGCTGGTGGCGGTATCACGGCGGCGCGCTACCGAGCGCACCGACCGGGACACTTACCAGGCGATGGAGGGCTTTGTCCATAACCTGAACACCATGCACAGCCGCGCGGGGGCCCAAACGCCTTTTTCTTCCATCAACTACGGCACCGACACCAGCCCCGAGGGCCGCATGGTCATCCGCAATATTCTGCTTGCGACCGACGCGGGCCTGGGCCATGGCGAAACCTGCATCTTCCCCATCCATATTTTCAAGGTCAAGGAAGGGGTCAACTATAACGAGGGGGATCCCAACTACGACTTGTTCCGATTGAGCTGCAAGGTCAGCGCCAGGCGGCTGTTCCCCAACTTTGTGTTCCTGGACGCGCCCTTCAACCTGCAGTATTATCAGCCCGGCCGTCCCGAAACCGAGGTCGCCACCATGGGCTGCCGCACCCGGGTGATGGGCAATGTGTACGATCCGGACCGGCAGATCTCCTATTCCCGCGGCAACCTGTCGTTTACCTCCATCAACCTGCCCCGCATCGCCATCGAAAGCCGGGGCGACGAAAACCGCTTTTATGAGAAGCTGGACGAAATGATGGAGCTGGTGGCGCGGCAGCTGCTGGACCGGTTCGAAATCCAGGCCAAAAAACGGGTTTACAATTATCCCTTCCTGATGGGCCAGGGCGTGTGGCTGGATTCCGACAAGCTGGGGCCCTACGACGAGGTGCGGGAGGTGCTGAAGCACGGCACCCTTTCCATGGGCTTTATCGGCCTGGCGGAGACGCTGAACGCCTTGTACCACCACCATCACGGGGAAAGCGACGAAATGCAGCAGAAGGGGCTGGAAATTGTCCGCCATATGCGGGAGTTCTGCGATAAAAAGAGCCAGGAGATGCACATGAACTTCACCTTGCTCGGCACCCCTGCCGAAGGGCTTTCCGGCCGTTTTGTCCGGATGGACCGCAAGCGGTACGGTTCGATCCCCGGCGTTACAGACCGGGATTATTACACCAACAGTTTCCATATCCCGGTGTGGTTCCCCATTTCGGCCTACGATAAAATCCGCAAGGAAGGCCCCTACCACGCTCTGACCAACGCCGGCCACATCAGCTATGTGGAGCTGGACGGGGACACCGCTAAAAACGTGGAAGCGTTTGAAAGCGTCATCCGCTGCATGCACGACAACGGGGTGGGCTACGGCAGCATTAACCATCCGGTGGACCGCGACCCCGCCTGCGGCTACGTGGGCGTTATCGACGACGTGTGCCCGCGGTGCGGCCGCCGCGCCGGGGAACCTATCAGCGAGGAAAAGCTGCGGGAGCTGCGCAAGCAATTCCCCCACATTCCCCAGTTCTGCGGGTGCGAATGACAGCGTCAGGGATCTTCTGAAATAATAATCATCTCGTAAAACAAAAGGAGCGAAGACAAATGGAACAGAAAAAACAATCGGCTTTGGGAAAAGATATCGGCTTTGAGCGGATCCGCCGCATTACCGGTTACCTGGTAGGCACCATGGACAAATGGAACGACGCCAAAAAAGCCGAGGAACACGACCGCGTCAAGCACGGGCTGGGCCGCGCGCAATGATTGTCATCGCCGGCATCGCGGACGACAGCATCGTGGACGGGCCCGGTATCCGGGTAACCTTGTTCTGTCAAGGCTGTCCCCACCATTGCCCCGGCTGTCATAATCCCGAAACCTGGCCATTTTCCGGGGGTACCCCTTGGGAAGAACAGGCGCTGTTCGACCGGGTTCGGGAAAATCCGCTGGCCAGGGGGGTCACTTTTTCCGGCGGGGAGCCTTTCGCCCAGGCCGCGGGCTTTTGTCAACTGGCGGCGCTGCTGAAGGCCGCAGGGTACGAGGTTGCCAGTTATACCGGCTACCGGTTCGAAGAATTGCTGGATGGCACACCGGAACAGCGGGCGCTGCTGGAGAAGCTGGACGTACTCATCGACGGCCCTTTTCTGGAAGCAGAAAAGTCCCTTGCCCTGCCCTACCGAGGCAGTACCAACCAGCGGATTTTGAATGTTCCCGCCAGCCTGCGGGCAGGCAAAGCGGTCGAGCAAACGGCGCCGCGTTGGCGGGGGGAGTATTAACGCCCACAAAAAAGGGGGATGGCCTTTGCCATCCCCCTTTTCTTTTATTTGGCCCATCCCGCGCAGAAGGCTAAAAAGTTCTTCATACTTTGGGAGAGGTACTTATTTTTATGGTGAATCATCCAATAAGGCCGCTGAACAGGCAAATCGGGCACCGTGACCGGGCAAATCCGCCCGGCACGGACCGCTTCCTCCACCAGCGGCAGCGGCAGCACCGAAACGCCCAGCCCGGCGGCCACCCCTTCAACCAGGGCCTGCGTATTGGCGCTTTCCCACGCCGGCTCATAAGCAGCCCCCAACTTTTGCGCTGTGCTGTGGAACACTTCCCGCGCGCCGCTGCCGCGCTCCCGTAACAGCAGCGGACGGTCCAGCAGTTCACGGAAACCGGCCCGGCGTTTTGAAAGGGGATCCGCCGGCGGGCATACGGCCTGCAGGCAATCCCCGCCAAAAGCCTCTGCCGCCAAATCCGGGGAAGATACCGGACTTTCCACCAACCCCAAATCGAGCGCGTTTTTTTCCACCTCCGCCGCGATTCGCGACGAGCTGCCCACCGTCACCCGCACCGGTACCCCCGGCCATTTGGATTGGAACGCGGCGATCAGCCCGGGCAGCAGCTTTGTGCCGATGGTCATACTGCTTCCCACCCGGATAGGCAGATTTGCATCCCAGGCGGCGGCCTTCTGATCCAATTCTTCCAGCAGCGAAAGGATCGGCGTGGCATATGCCAAAAATTGCCGCCCCGATTCGGTCAAATCCAGCCGCCGGGCTATGCGGTCGAACAAGCGGACGCCGTAATACTCCTCCAATTCCCGCACCGCCTGGCTGACGGCGGGCTGGGAAAGGTACAGCGCCTTGGCCGCCCCGGTCATTGAACCGGCACGGCAGACCGCCACAAAAATTCGGATATGGCGCAGCGTCACGGTTCTCCCTCCAATCCATAAGTAAAATCATATATTAATCATTTTATAATACGATTTTACTTTTGTAAAGAAATGCGCTATCCTCATGGTATCAACCAAAAAGAGGGGATCCAGATGCTAAAACATTCGCGCGCCGCCGCGTGCGGCGCGTTATTTTTGACCTTTCTCAAAATCGGCGCCTTCACCTTTGGGGGCGGCTATGCCATGATTCCCCTGATTCAGCGGGAGGCAGCGGAAAAACACCATTGGATCAGCCCGGATGAATTGCCGGATATCGTGGCTGTAGCCGAATCCACCCCCGGCCCGATCGCGGTCAATTCCGCCACCTTTGTGGGCAGGCGGGTGGCGGGCATTCCCGGCGCGGTCTGCGCCACGCTGGGGGTCACGGCGCCTTCCTTCTGGATTATCCTCGCCCTGTCGGCGGTACTCCAGCAGTTTGAGTCGCTGCGCCTGGTCCGGTATGCGTTTGCGGGGGTGCGCGCCGGCGTGCTGGCCCTAATGTGCAAGGCGCTGTGGACAATGGCCCGGTCCTGCCCCAAAAATTTATTTTCCGCCTGTCTGATCGCGGGTGCGTTCCTCCTTCCCACTGTTGTGCCCAGCCTCAACGTCATCTTCATTCTTTTGGCCTGTGCCCTGGCGGGGATCGGCGGCTCGCTGTG
>CABQAC010000060.1 GCA_902462035.1 uncultured Eubacteriales bacterium | reverse complement strand
AGCTGACGTTAATCAGCGCGCTGACCATCGGGTTTCCATCCTTCGTGCTGGCGCTGGAACCGAATAACCGGCGGGGGCAGGGGCATTTTCTGTCAAACGTGCTGGGAAAAGCCCTGCCCGGTGCGCTTACAATTGTTACAAACATTGTGGTGATCGTCGCGCTGTCTGCCGCGTTTCGCATGACGTCGGAACAGGTATCCACCATCGCGACCATCTCCACCGGATTTATCGGGTTGCTGGTGCTGTTCCGGGTCTGTATGCCGTTCGACTGGAAGCGAAAATTGCTTTGGGGCGCCATGGCGGCGGCCTTCTTCTTCGCGGTCGTTGTGTTTCACGAGGTGTTTTTCCTGTACCGTTTTGGGTGGGAGGAGCTGATTCTACTGCTGTCGCTGATGGCAGCGTCCTATCCTGTTATGATGGGGTTTTCTTGGATTCAGCGGAAAATCCGGCTGTATCGCGCGGTGCGGAAGGCGCGTAAAAAAGAAGGCGCAAAGGGCTGAAATGAACAAAAGGTCCGCGCAGACCGCCCCGGCGTGACTAAGAATGTATCGTTAATTTGTGGACGAGGGTGTATCTTAGGATATGCCCTCGTCTATTTAACTGCGTCCAACAAGGGGCGGGACAGCCGCCTTTTCACGCGGACTGTCTTTTGTAAGAGCATACAGGTTTGCTTGCTCGCTTTCTCTTGTTTTCAAAGCTGTCAAAGCACGGTAGTGTTGTTCCCGGGGATTGTTGCCGGCGTTCCTTTTATCTTTGATGTTCTGATCGGGCAGGAGGGACGCCCCGCTTTTTTATTTGCTGTTGATGTGTTTGGCCTGGAACGCGTTGCGGTATTGGGTGGGAGTCATGTCTGTGGATTCTTTGAAACGCTTCATGAACCGTTTGTCGTCCAGGTACCCGCACGCGCCGGCGATCTCCCGCACGGTCAGTGTGGAATTCAGCAAAAGCTGCTTGGCGTTGGAAAGCCGGATTTGAAACAGGTATTGGAGCAGGGACTGCCCCGTGTGGGCTTTAAACAGCGCAGACAGATAATCCGGGTGGTAGGAAAACGTCTCTGCCACCTGCTGAACCGTCAGGGGTGCGTCGCAGTTCGCGCGCACCCATTCCATAATTTCGGCCAGCCGGGGGTGCTTGGGGGCCGAATCCCCCACGGGTGCGGCATACAATTCCTGTGACAGTTCCAGCATCAACAGGCTCAAGGCGTAATCGGCGGTGGCGGATCCGCCGCCGCGCCGGGCGGTGTCCAGCAGCTGGCGAAACAGCAGCGCCGCCCTGTCGCCGGACTCCAGCTGTCCGGCCTCTGGCAGCACATAATGGCCGCGGAGGAGCGCCGGATCCGGATGGAAGCCTTCCGGAAGGGAGGAGACGGGATTCCCCGTATCCGGCGGCTGAAAATGGCACCAATAATAGGAAAGGCCCGGTGCGGAGGGCTTGACGCCGCGGTGTGGCACGCCGGGGAATAGCAGCGCGAATTGGCCCGGCCCGATTTGAAGAGGCCGGTTCTCCTGTTCCAAATATAAAGTCCCCTGGCAGCCCAGCAGCAGCACAAAGGTGTCCAGGTTCCGCGCCCGGTGCAGGAATGGCTGCTGGCTGATCAATTTGCCGCTGGTCAGGTGCCGCAGAGGGGATGAGGCAGAAGCAGTAAAAAAGAACATCTGGGTTTTCGCCACCTATTCTGTGGAATTGAATCTTGCGGGACAATCGAAACAAGCATATAGTATAAACAAGTGCTGCTGCCCAAAAAAACGAGGCGAAACCTGCTCTATTTTCTTCAAATTAGAGAAATAACCACGGTTTTTGCTTGGTTAGGGCAGTATAGGATGCATTATATCACGAACTGGTTCAGTTGGAAAGGGTGCTGCGCGCTGGATAAAAACCTGGCGTTTTGACACCTTATTAGGAAAGGAGCGTACAATCGATGGACAAAACTCAATTTACTGCGCCGCTTCCCGTATCCGCCGTTACTGTTACCGACCCGTTTTGGGGCCGGATGATGGAATTGGTGCGGACCAAGGTGATTCCCTACCAGTGGGACGCGCTTAACGACCGGGTCGAGGGCGCAAGCCCCAGTCACTGTATGGAAAATTTCCGTGTTGCGGCCGGCCTGCAGGAAGGCGAGTTCCAGGGCTGCGTATTCCAGGACAGCGACTTTGCCAAATGGATCGAAGCGGTGGGCTACGCGTTGACCGTTCATCCGGACAAGGAGCTCGAAAAAATAGCGGACGAGGCAATCGACCTGGTAGTCGCCGCCCAGCAGCCGGACGGTTACCTGGATACTTACTATATCATCAACGGGCTGGATAAACGCTGGACGAACTTGTGCAGCCACCATGAGCTGTACTGCATGGGCCACTTGCTGGAAGGCGCCATCGCTTATTACGACGCCACCGGCAAGCGGAAGCTGCTGGACGCCATGATCCGTTATGTCGATTATGTGGATTCGGTGTTTGGCCGCGAGGAGGGCAAGACCCACGGTTACCCCGGGCACGAAGTGATTGAAATGGCCCTGGTCAAGCTGTACAACATCACCGGCGATCCCAGGCATTTGGCGTTGGCGAAGTATTTTATCGACGAGCGCGGCCAAAGCCCCCTGTACTTTGAAGAAGAGTCCCAGCGCCTGGGCAAAAAGAATAATTGGAGCGACTCCCACTTTGGGTTCCAATATTATCAGGCGGGCAAGCCGGTCCGCGACCAAAAAGTGGCCGAAGGCCACGCCGTACGCGCCATGTACCTGTACGCCGGCATGGCGGACGTAGCGCGGCTGACTGGGGACGACGGCCTTGCGGAAACCTGCCAAACCCTTTGGAATAACGTGACCAACCGGCAGATGTACATCACCGGAGCGGTGGGCGCTTCCCCGTTCGGCGAAGCTTTTACCTATGATTACGACCTGCCCAACGATACCGTGTACGGCGAAACCTGCGCTGCCATCGGCCTGGTGTTTTTCGCCCGGCGGATGCTGGAACTAAAGCCTTCGGCCCAGGTGGCGGACGTCATGGAGCGCGCGCTGTTTAACGGCGTCATCAGCGGCATGTCGCTGGATGGAACCAAATTTTTCTACGTAAACCCGCTGGAGGTCAATCCGGAAGCGTCGGGCAAGGATAAGCAGCATGCCCATGTAAAGGTGGAGCGGCAAAAATGGTTCGGCTGCGCGTGCTGCCCGCCCAATGTGGCCCGTTTGATGATGTCGGTTGGCAACTATGCCTATACGGTCCGTGAAGACGCCGTTTACACCCACCTGTTCCTGGGCGGCGGGTTCCAGGCGTCGCTGTCCGGTAAACCGGTGGCGTTCGCGGTGGAAACCGGCTATCCTTGGAAAGGGGATGTGGCGGTCCGCGTCAAAACCGAAAGCCCGGTGGACTTTGCTTATGCCATCCGAATTCCCGGCTGGTGCGGCGGCCGCTACAGGCTGACGGTCAACGGGGCCGAAGCCGCGTGCCGGATGGAAGATGGTTACGCGGTCATTCGCCGGACCTGGACCGACGGCGATGTGGTGAACCTTCAGTTGGATCTGACCCCCCAAGTCATTGCCGCCAACCCGCGTGTGCGCGAGGATATCGGCAAAGTCGCGGTAACCAGGGGGCCGGTGGTTTACTGCCTGGAACAGGAAGATAACGGTCCCGACTTGCACCGTGTGCTTCTGGCGGACGATCCGGATTTCCAGGAAAAGATGGAACCGGAACTGCTGGGCGGCGTGGTGACCTTACAGTCCCGCGGCAAGGTTTTAGACCAGTCGGGCTGGGACGCGGACACGTTGTACCGGCCCGCCCAGGCGCTGCAATGCCGGGATGTTTCGTTAAAATGGATTCCTTACTATGCCTGGGCCAACCGCGGCGTGGGGGAGATGACCGTTTGGGTCCGCCGCTAGCCCTGCAGGTAAAAAGCGTCTCGTCTTTTCATGCTCTTTATATTCGTACCAAGTATTTTTGCTGTTCAAATTTTAAAATCATAAATTCAAACGGAGATTGTGCTTCTGAAAAACAGGAGGATTTTGTATGAAAAAATATATGTTATCCGAAGCAGAGGTTGCATGCTGACCGGGAGGTTTGCGTAAAATCAATCTCTACCAAACCTCCCGAAAGGACAATTACAGCGACTTTTGGGAGGATTTAATCTCGTGAATAGAGAAAACAAACGAAAAAAATATGAAAAAGGGTACTATCGCACGCATGCCTGCAACGACAGCTTTATCTGTAAAGTTTGTGGCAGGCTTGTGGTACCGGCAGGCGCCGGAAGCGATCATCGCAATCATTGTACAAACTGTTTGCATAGTCTCCACGTGGATGTAACACCGGGTGACCGCGCGTCTGATTGCGGCGGCGTAATGGAACCAATAGCGGTATGGGTACGCAAAAATGGCGAATGGGCAATAATCCACCGCTGCCGTGAGTGCGGCCGGCTTTCATCCAACCGCATAGCCGCCGACGACAATCCGATGAAACTAATGTCAATCGCTATGAAGCCCGTGGCGCTTCCGCCGTTCCCGCTTGAAAAAATTGAAGAAATGACGGTATTGATGGCTGGCGATGGGAAGCTAAAGTAAAATAAAAGCCAATAAACCAGCCGCTGAAGAACAAGGCCGGTCCCCCGTGAAATGAATACGGGGGACCGGCTTTTCCTGCGCTTTGACATCGGTCGTCCTGTTTGCGTTTGTTGGCTGATTTTGTCTTGCTTGTAGCTAATAGAAGGTATACTTTTTTCATATCAATCAGATGTCACGATAATTATAAACTGTTTTTATAATTTATACATCTTGTTACCCTCTTTGTTCAAGTTTGTGATACAAAAATGCGATAAAAGCGCTAAAATTTCGGGAGAAAATGATAAAATATTTGCGATTTTTCATTTTTCTTTTAAAATCTTCATGAATAATCATTCAATTTAAGCTCTGGTCCATGAAAATACGGAATATGAGAAGGGAGAAGGCGAAAAAATGCTGGTGCTTTGCGGCGTTGCGGCATTTGCGCTGTTTTTTCTGTTTGACGAAGCGAAGCGGAGAAAATGGTGCCATGGCTGGAACCTTTGTTTTGCCGCTGGAATCTGCTTGTTGGCAGGCGCGACTGCCGGGCTGTTGTTTGCGTCCCCCTCCTGGCGCCCCGGATGGACCGGAATTTTATGCCTTGCGTGCATGGCGGTATGTTTTCTGTTACTGCTATACGCGCTGTTTTTTGCGCTACCCTTTCGCAAAACCTACGTTACAGGGGAAAACAGCGCCCAGGTGGTGGACACGGGAATGTATGCCCTTTGCCGCCACCCCGGGGTGATCTGGTTTTGTTTGGCGTACTTATTCTTGTATCTTGCCCGCGGCACGGGGGAAGCCTTAGCCGCATGGCTGGTATGGACGGTTGCGGATATTGCGCACGTATGGGTGCAGGACCGCTTTTACTTTCCCCAAACCTTGCCGGGGTACGATGATTACCGCGAAAAGACACCGTTTCTGCTTCCCACGCCGGGAAGTGTGCGGAAAGCCTTGCGAGGAATTGCGAAGGAGGGCGGCGAACCATGACGCTGGACGAGCGGTTGCGCAAAAAGGATTATGACGGTATTTGGGAGACCTATTGCAGTTTTTTGGATTTAACCCTCGAGGAGTACATGAATATCCAGAAAAGCCTGATGATGGAGCAGCTTCAGCTGTATGCCCGGTGCGAACTTGGCAAACGGCTTTTGGGGGACCGGGCGCCCGCTTCTGTTCAGGCATTTCGCGAGACGGTCAAGCTGACCTCGTATGACGATTACGCGGATATTCTGCTGCAAAAAAAGGAAGAAGCGCTGCCGGAAAAACCGGCGATTTGGATTCAGACCACCTGGGAGGGCGGAAAGAATCCCGTTAAGGTGGCCCCCTACACGGCGGGCATGATCAACGGCCACCGGGGGAATTTTTTGGCCACGCTCATTTTGGCCACCAGCACCGCGCGTGGAGAATTTTCCCTTCGGGGCAAGGAACGGTTTCTTTACGGCATGGCGCCGCTGCCTTATTTGACCGGTATTATCCCCCCGGTTTTGGAAGGGGAACTGAGCGTACGGTTCCTGCCCAGTCAAAAAGAAGCGGAACGCATGAGCTTTAGCCAGCGGAACAAAGAAGGCTTTAAGCTGGGAATGCGCAAGGGTATCGACCTGTTTTTTGGTTTGAGCAGCGTGATCGTCCGCATGTCCGAATCGTTTGCGGCCGGCGGCACCGGCGGGGGCGGATTCAACCCTGCTCAAAATTCCCTAAGGATGAACGCCAGGATGATCAAAGCGTGGCGGCGTGCCAAGGCGAACGGTTCCTCCATTCTGCCGAAAGACGTTTGGAAATTAAAGGGCCTGATTTGCTCCGGTACGGATACCTCGCACTACAAAAAGAAGATCGAAGCGTATTGGGGCATCCGCCCGACCGAAATTTTCGGCGGAACAGAGCCGACCTGCATCGGTACCGAAATTTGGAGCAAGAACGGCATGGTCTTGTTTCCGGACGTGTGTTTTTACGAATTCATACCTTATCGCGAGATGGAAAAAAGCCTTTGCGATCCCGGATACCAGCCCAAAACCTATTTGATGGACGAGCTGATCGAGGGCGAGACTTACGAGCTGGTCATTTCCAATTTTAAGGGCGGCGCGTTCCTGCGGTACCGTGTGGGGGATTTGTTCCAGTGCGTTTCCCTTAAAAACGAAAAGGACGGTATCCATGTGCCGCAATTTGCGTATGTGGACCGGATTCCCACCGTGATCGATATCGCGGGCTTTACCCGGATTACCGAGGGGACCATTACCGAAGCCATGGCGTTGTCCCGGCTGGAAATTGGCGATTGGTTTGCGGTAAAACGGTACGATCAGGAGCAACGCCCCTATATGCAGCTGTGCCTGGAAACCGCCGGGCAAACCCCGGTGGCTATGACGCGGGAGATTATCAAGGAGCATTTGACCATCTACTTTAAGTATGTGGACAATGATTACAAAGACCTGAAAAAAATGCTGGGCATTGATCCCTTGGAAATTAAGATTCTACCTAGGGGTACCATTGGACGGTACGAGCGGTCGGAGGGTATAACCCTGCGCAAGATCAATCCCTCCCCGTATGATGTGACCGAATTGCTGAAGCTGGCGGCCAGCGGAGGGGAGGGGTAGCGTTATGGTTGCGCAAGTGCTGTTTTGGGCGGTTCCCATCGTTGTTTTGGTCAGCTATGCGCTGCTGATCCTTTTTATGATGCTGTCCCGCAAGGACCGCAACATCCGCGCTTTTTTGGCGGTCCTCGTCGGTCTGTTCCTATGGACAGGCGCGTCGCTGCTGATGAAACTGCAAGTATACCCCGGGGTGCTGTTCTGGAACCGGATGATGGTGGCGGTTATGTGCGTCATCCCGTGGCTGATTTTGAATTTTGTCCTGGTCTTTACGAATCAGCGGCGGGTGGGAAAACTGGTCTTTTGGGGAATCATCACCGTCGGTGCGGTCGCGGTGGATTTGCTGGGCTATGTGGTGGAACATGCCGAGGTGGTCACCAACGAAACGGTAATCGCCGGAAAAAACCAAAGCATTGTGGAGTTTTCCTATCAGACCGGCTGGGCCATCATTCCGGTTTATGCCTGTCTGTTTTTGATCCTCTTGACCATTTTATTTACTTCGCTTGGAATGCTGCGCTCCAAACAAGTGGCGGCCGCACGGATCAAACCCATTATTGCGGGTTCGTTCATCATGTTTTTCGGCGTGGTCAGCAACATATTTCCCGCCATTGGGAAATACCCGCTGGATATTTTGATGAGCTTTTTCAACGTGATTTTAATTTTGTTTGCGCTGTATAAGAACCGGATGCTGGAACTGCGGTTTGTGGTGACACGGGGCTTGGTTTATTATTCCATGACCGCGGTCATCACGGTGGGCTATGTTTTGCTGGTTATTAATTTGCAGCGGTTTTTGGGCCAGGTGTACGGCGATATTTTGCCCTATATCAATATTGTTTGTGCGCTTCTTGTAGCGCTGGCCTTTCAGCCCCTGTATATCCTCAGCAAAAAGCTGGCGGATAAAATCTTTTATAAAGCGGAATACAGCCAGCGGCAGGCGCTGAAAAATTTTAATGTGAATATTGTCAATAAGTTAAATATGCAGGCGATTGCGGACCAATTAATGGAGGCCATTAAAAATGCTTTCCAAACGCGCAAAGTTTATTTGGCGCTGCTGGACGGGGAAAGCGGGGAGTACCGCAATTACTGCTCTTCGTCTAAGTTGGATAATACCGCGTTTTCCATTTCCGCAGGTAATCCCATCGTGTCGTATTTATCCGGCAAAACCGAGTGTTTGACCAAAGAAAAACTGCAGTGTATCCCTTTGTTTAAGGCCATGTGGGACCGTGACAAACGGTTGCTGGCGGATTTGGAGGTGGAGGTCATTGTTCCCATTCCGTGCCGCAACCAGCTGATTGGGATGCTGCTGCTTTCCGACCAGGCGGGAACCCGGGCCTATACCCAAGACGACCTGGATTTGCTGACTTCCCTAGGGGCTTCCACAGCGGTGGCGGTCGACAATGCCTGGATGTATCAAAAGGCACAGGAGGACGCCGTCATCGACGATATGACCTCCCTGTACAACCACCGCTATTTGCGGACCCATTTGGTGGACGAAATCGGCAAAGTGGGCGGCGGGGAGCTGTCCGTTCTGATGCTGGACGTGGATACCTTCAAGCTGTATAATGACCTGTACGGTCATCTGGAAGGGGACCGTGCGCTGCAAAAAATGGCTCAAATTATGGTGTCGTCCGTGGGGAACGGCGGATTTGTCGCCCGATATGGCGGGGAGGAATTCGTTGTCGTTCTCCCTTACCACGATGTCAAACGGGCTTACGACGTGGCGGAAAGAATCCGATTGGATATCCGGGACGCTTTTTTACAGCAAGACCAGGCTATGAAGAAATTTTTGACGGTGAGCATCGGTGTCTGCACTTATCCCCATGCGGCGGCCAATGCCGACCAATTGCTGAAAAACGCGGATATGGCCCTTTATAAGGCCAAGCAGACCGGTAAAAACAAAACGGTCATTTACAGCCCTAACCTGAACGGCGAGCATGGGAGGACCCAGCAGGAAAAATGGGAGGCGGAAAGCAGTTATACGGCCACCATTTACGCCCTGACCGCCGCCATCGACGCCAAGGACCATTTTACCTTCGGCCATTCGCAGAATGTGGCAACCTATTCGGTGGCTTTGGCGCGGGCGATGGGCTTGGATGAAACCCATGTCGCCATCATTTACGAAGCCGCCATGCTGCACGATATAGGGAAAATCGGCATTCCGGAAGACATCCTGGCCAAATGCGGCCCTCTGTCGGCCGAAGAATACGAGATCATGAAGCGGCATGTGGAAATGTCCATTACCATTGTCAAGCATCTGCCTTCCCTAAACCACGTGGTGCCGGCAATTGTCGGTCATCACGAGCGCTGGGACGGCAAGGGTTACCCTCGCGGCCTGTCGGGTACCGATATACCGCTGGCGGCCCGTTGTCTGGGCATTGCGGATTCCTTTGACGCCATTACTGCCAAACGGCCCTATAAAAAGGAGCTGCCGGTGGATTTTGCCCTGCAGGAGCTGGAGCGGAACAAAGGCTCCCAGTTTGACCCGGAGATGACCGATGTGTTTATC
>CABQAC010000059.1 GCA_902462035.1 uncultured Eubacteriales bacterium | reverse complement strand
GCCCTGTTGGGATTGGCGGTGGACGAGATCCTTTACCGCCGCCGGAACAGCCGGGCAAACAGAAACCGGGAATAAACCAAAGAAAGCGGCCGCAACTTTTGTGCGGCCGCTTTCTTGCGTTACTTTCGCCGCGTCAGCGGCGTTCTTTCTGTTTCACGAGCAAAATACCAGCGCCTATGCCAAGCCCCAGGCAGACCAGGCCTGTGGCGAACGGTACCCATATGGGCACACCGCCGGAATTCCTTTGCGGCGGCTCTTGGGAGGCGACCGCCTGGGAGACGCCGGAGGAAAACACGCTTTCCGGCGGTTCCGGCGCCGCCGAGGCGGGCGGCAGGGATTCGATGCTTTGGTCGTGCGCGGGCGCGCGCTTGGCGATGACGGTGTATTCCCTTTTTTCTCCGTTTTCCGCTGTGCAGATGATGGTGATAAGATTGTCCTGGCCCGCCGCCAGCGCTTCCCCGCCCGCCACCTGGACGCTCGCTTTGCCGTCCGCCGGGCTGGCGCCGGCCTTGACCGATTCGGTCTCGTAGGGCAGCCAGACCACATACCG
The DNA here is from genome assembly GCA_902462035.1 of uncultured Eubacteriales bacterium. Taxonomy (GTDB): domain Bacteria; phylum Bacillota; class Clostridia; order Oscillospirales; family Acutalibacteraceae; genus CABQAC01. The sequence continues at coordinate 9,081 of CABQAC010000059.1, read as the reverse complement.
CGATATTTCGGCCGAAAATACCGGCGAAAGCAGAAAGCCTTCCACTGTAATATTCGCCAGCTGATTGTTGCCGCTGGGCACATAGTTGGGGTCCGGCGCGCGCTGAACCTTAATGGTATAGCTTTTTTTCGCACCGCTTTCCGCCGTTACGGTTACCACCACGTTGGTCGCGCCGCCGGGGGCAAGCGCGGGGTTTTGAATGCTGACTTTGGCTTTCGCGTCAGCGGCGGCGGCCTGGATGTCCAGCTTTGACACATGGAACGGGACTTCGGCCGCGTACGACGTGACGTTGGGACTAAAGGCGGGGGACAGGCTTGCGTTGCCCACCGTCAGCGCGGATAAATCCACATTCCCAGACAGGGGCGCAGCCGTGGCAACCGAATAACGGACGGTGCCGATGTTCTCGTCCACTTTGCCTTTGGAGGCCACCACCTCGGTATAAGCCACCGAGACAACCGTGCCCGGCGCGACGTTCTTGACCTTGAAGGTCACCTGGAACAAATCTTTGGTGCCGCTGATGGGGTTGGACAAATTGTTGTCGTATGCCACCATGCTCGCTCCGCTGAACTCCACCACCCACGGCGCGGCGATAACCTGTTTGGTCCCTACCAGGGTCAGCTGGCTGTCGTTATACGACAGCGTCCCCATGGCGCCCGACAGGCTGGTGCCGCTTAGCCGGAATGTCAGCGTGATGGTATCACCGGCCCGAACGGTGCCCGGGCCGGAAAGGGAGGCAGCGGCGGTCGCCGCGTTTGCGGTGGCCGGAAGCAGAAAAAACGCCGAAACAAACAGCGCCGCAAGAAGGGTTAAAACCTTTTTCACGAGGATGTCCTCCTTATGCGATTTGGGGGGGAGACCGATACAAAAGCCAAGCTAATACCCCTTTGGCTCGATGCTCTCCTTTTTTAGCAGGTGGGATTTTATCTGCAAAAAGTCCGTGATCGATATTTTTCCATCCCCGTTGGTATCCCCCGCCTTTTCGTAAGCGCCAGTTAAGGTGCCTTTTTTCAGCAGTACGGCTTTGACCGAAAGCATGTCGGAAATGGTAATCTGTCCGTCGCCGTTGGTGTCGCCGGTGACGACCACCGACAGCCGCTGCTTGACCGTGGCACCGTCCATCAGGCGCGCTTCCATGCCGGTTCCGGCCGGCGTATCCGCCGCGACCGCTTGGCCGTCCCGGAACAGTTTGACGTACGCGTGTTCGTTCAGCGAGGCCACCAGCTGCGCGGCGGTCATGATGGGCTTGATTTTTCCGATCCACCGGTCGCCGGCCGACACCACCTGGCTGGTGATCTTCGACGGCACGCGGGAATTCACCGTCACCTGGAAGGACGCGGTCTTTCCCTGGTACTCTACCGTGACCGTCCGTTTGCCTGCCGCCGAAAAATCATACCGGCAGATCCAGCCGGTCACAACCGCCGTCTGGCCGTTGTTATAAGAAGCGGTCACCGTCAGGCCGGTTAAATCCAGCGGTTCATCCAGCCAGTACGTCTGCTTGTTCGGGGGAGTGGCCGAGATGGCGGTCAAGGCCTTGGCCGTAACGGTTACGGTCAAGACGGCTGTTTTGCCCCCATAGGTGATGGTAACCGGACTCTGCCCGGCTACGGAGAAGTCGTGTTGTTCCACCCACCCGCTCCGGATCGTTGCGGTTGTGCCGTCGTTGTAGGTCAAGGTTAATTCCATCCCGGCGGTGTCCAGCGCTTGCCCCTGGATATAAGTCGTTTTGTTTGGTTTTTTGGTAATTTTAATGCCTGCCAGCTCTTTCCTGGCAACCGTCACCTGGAAGGAGGCGGTTTTCCCGCAATAAGAGACGATGACGGTTTTGGTACCGGGTGCGGCATCGTAGCCCGCCACCGTATAGCCCGTCACCGGTTCGGAAGTCCCGTCGTTATAGTGTGCGGTGACCGTCATTCCAGCGGTATCCAACGGCTGCCCCTCGGTATAGGACGTTTTGGCAGGTGGAACCACGGTGATGGAGACAGGGGATTTGGGTAAAACTACCACCGATACGGTGTAGGTTTTGGTGGTCACGCCGTCCTGCGCCGTGATAAGAAACCGGACGGGCGAAGAAAAATCGAGCTTCGCCCCGTTCCACTGGGAGGAGTCCAGGGTAGCGCCCCTGGACTCGGTATGTAGGATTTGCAGGCCGGTCACGTCGGTCCCCGCCGGAACGTAGAGCGTTACGGTATCCGCACCGATGACGCCGTCGATATCCCCCGGCAGCGACGGATTGAACGCTTTGGGAAACTGGAAACTCTTAAAATCCGCTTCGGAAGAAACCGGTACCACAGAGAGGGTGATGGCGACCTTAATGGTTTGGCCCAACAGCACGTCCTTTACCTCGTAAACCAGCACCGTGTCGCCCAGTGTTTTGGGCCTGCCCGAAAAATACAGAGCGTTTCCGTTGTTTCCGGCGGTCAGGCCGGAGGGCAGGACCCCTTGTATTAAGGTGATGGAATAGGAGCCGCTTCCGCCGGTCACCGGGGAAGAAAACTCAAAATTATCCCGGTTTACGGCAAACAGCAGGGTCTGGTCCTCCATGGCGATGCGGGAGTTGACCACAAGATCGAACACCCGGCGGTTGGCCGGGTTGTCTTCGGATATTTCCCCTGCAAAGGCGAAGATAGACGAGCCGTTGTCCCCGGTGCTGGCCGGGGCGGAAAGATCGAAGGGCGACAGAACGCCCCCCTGGAACTTTGCAAAACGAATGCCGTATTCGTCCAGTTTGGACGCCCCGAATAGTTCGGACACGGAACCGTCGTCGTAGGTGATTTGCAGCAGCATACCCGTCAAATCGAGAGAATCCCCGGCGTTATACCCGGTTTTGACCGGGGGACTGATGACCGACAGGCCGGCGGGCGCTTTGGCTTTGACGGTCAGGTTCTTGGTCAATCTCGCCCCGCCGTAAGAAAAGGTCACCGTCGTATCCCCAGCGGTCAGCGGGCCGGTTTTGTCCGCCGTAAAGCCGCTGTAAATATAGTGGTATGGCGTTCCGTCGATTGTCGCCGTAAAAACGGCGCCGGCGGGATCGAAGGATTCGCCGGTGATATAGGACAGCTTCGGCTCCTGATACATCACAAGGTTTGTCACATTCACCGGTTCCATAACCAACACTTCGAACGCGAAGGGCTTTCCCCGGTAGCTGCCCGTTACGCGCTTGGTCCCGCTGGTGGAACTGTCGAACCCCTGCAGCATGGCCTGCGTCATGGCGACCGGCGCGCCGTTGACCGAAAGAACCGCGTTGTAAAGGCTCAGCTTTTCGCCCACATAGCAGGCTGGGGGAGGCGTTGTAACCGTAACATTCTCCAATTCCTCGCTGTCCACCAGCGCGGGATACGCGGAAGCGGGCATCTTCCAAATGGAGCCGAAACTCCATCCCGTAAAGGTGGATTGCTGCTTAAGCTGCGCATCCGTGCGCAGCATGCCGGCGGTAACAGCCGCGTTGGCATTCCCGGCGGCGTCCATCCCCGCAAGCGCATATCCGGAGACTACGCTGCCCGCGGCGACGTCGCTTTCCACCTTGCCCACAAAACGGCCCGCGTTCTTCTGTAGCAAATCCCCGTCCGCCGCCATTGCAATATCCGCGCTGCTGTATGCGTATTGGACCAAGTAAGCGCCGATCATCATCGGCCGCGCCAGCCGCCCGGCAAGGCCGCCGGCATTGACTTCGTAAGCGCCGTTGTTGGTTTGGGTAACCCGGACGTCTGCCGCGGAATAGCTGTTTTTAATCAGGCCGCTGTTTTCGCCAACCAGCCCGCCGATGTCCGCGTGGTTGGGCGGCAGCGTCAGGGAGACGGATGCGTCGCTGTAGCACCCGGAGATAAGTCCCGTGTTCTCGCCCGCGATGGGACCGAACGTCTGATGTAAAAAGAACCGCGTACCAATCATCCGGCCGTCGGCTGTGCCGCCAGCATAGCAGTCCAAAATCGAGCCGTTGTTGATGGATGCAAAACCGCCCGCGTAATCCCGGTAATCCTCCCGAAAAGCCAGATGTAAATTCAGGTTTTGTATGACCCCGCTGTTTGTTATAACCAGCGGCTGGCTCAGGTTTGCAATGGTGTGGTTGCCGCCGTCCAGCGTTCCGGTAAATTGGTCGGCGGAAAGATAAACGGTGTCCGACAAATCGAGATTGTTTTCCAGCCGGAAAGCCGCGCTGGGATACGCGCGCAGCGCGTATAAATCGGAAAGCGCCGCGATGCGGTACGGATCCTCCGCCGTACCGGAACCCACGGCGGGCTTTAGGATATCCTTGGACGGCGTTACGGCGGTATAGGTGATATCGGCGCCGCCGCCGGACGGCACGGTAAAGGCGCCGCCTTGGGGCTTTACCACAATGAACCCAGTGCCGGGAATACGGGTACCGCTGCCGTCTATCGAGGCGTATACGGGAAATTCCTTGACCTTTTCCCAAACGACGGGGTCCCCATAAAAACCGTAAACGCCTGTTTTTTCCTGTGCGACGACAGCGACAAAAAAGTTTTGCAGCGTTTGCTTGACCGTTCCCGAAAGGCCGTTCATCCGCAAAACCTCGGCAAGGAACTGCTCAACGGTTTTGCCTGTGGCATCGACCGTGTAGATGCTCTGGAAAAACGGCATGGGGTTGTAGCCCTTTTCCGCTTGGTTTGCCAAGTACCGCACGAATAAATACGGCATGGAATAATCCTGGGCCGAGCTGCCCCGGTAGTCCTGGTAAAACAATGCGCTGCCGTTGCGCAGCGACGTGTTGCCGTCGATCAAGTCCAGCCAGCCGGACGGGTCGGTGCCGCCCCAAAGATAATCCATAGCGGCCACCGAAAGGCCCTCGTTCAGCCAGGACATGGTGTGGGCCAAGCTGCGGTCGCCCTTGCAGGTCAAAAGATTAAACAAAGCGTGCTGCCCTTCGTGGACGAACAGGCCGTCCAGCGAAGAAAACGCGCCGGTCCGGAACGCGCCTGCCGCGGGCGCCTTGGCGTGGATTGCCGTAATGCCGCTTTCTCCGGCGTAAAAGCCGGTGGAAGTCATCTCCTCCAGCAAAATCGACAGCTTGCCGGAATTGTCCATGTACGGAATACCGCCGCTCATTTCGGTCAGTACCTGGTAAGGCCGCCCATCGTAGGTATAGGCCGCTTCTGCCGCCGCCTGCGCGGTCAGCCCGGCTGCGTCGTAACCGGCTTTAAGCGTCTCCTCCATCCAAATATAACTATGGGCGCCCTCGCCAATGCAGATATAGGACTGGCCGTTGTACAGGTTGTTAAGCCGGTCCCCAATCCGATAGGCCTTGGCGGCCGCCTTGCCTGCCGCAGCCGTTTGGAGCGCCGGACTCTGTCCCCCTTCCGCAAGCGGCGTTGCGTATGGTTCGGCGCCTTTCCCCACCGGGAGATCCGACGCCGGGGCCGCGTTCCCAGCGGGCAGAGCGCCCGTTTGCTGGGCAGAGGCATAATCCAGGCTGCCGTTGGATATGACAACATATTCGCCGTGAATGACCTGCCCCGGGGCGCCGGTTTCCATCGCTCGAACAGCGGGAAGCGCGCCCGGCAGCGTCGCCAGGACCAGGATGAAAGCCAGGACCAAACAACCCGTCTTTTGGAGACTTTTCATTTCGCCGTTCCCTCCGCCGTAAATCTATAATAACGATACTTATTTAGGATAGTTTTATTATAAATCTGCTTGAAAGAAAAAGCAACGCGCGATAAAAAACAGCGGGATTTTTGATTGGCGCCGAACCGGCGTTTTCTTCCTTCCGTGCGAAATTTTGGCCCGGCGGAAGGGGAAACCCCCGCCGCGTGATTGACAAGGGGCTGGCCCGTGGGTATAATAGAACAAGCGTACCTTCCTGCGCGGGGCGCGGACGGAAAGGGGAGTGGAACGGGGTGTTTGACGAAAAAACCACGGCGCTCTTTCAGTCGCTGGGCGGCCATCTCGTCATGGTGCTGGCCACCTGCGCGGACACGCGTGTTACCGCCAGGTCGATGAGCATTCTGGTCAAAGACCAGTCGTTTTATTTCCAAACCGACCGCACTTTCCTGAAGTACCGGCAGATTTCCGGCAACAACCGGGTCGCCCTTTGTGCCAACCAGGTGCAGGTGGAGGGGATATGCCGGGAACTGGGCCATCCCATGGCGGAGGAAAACAGTTGGTTTGCCAAGCGGTTCCAGGCCGCCTTTCCGCGCTCTTACGAACGGTATACGCCCATGGCGCAAGAAACTTTGTTTGTGGTGGAGCCGCGTCTTGTCCGGACCTGGATTTACGAGGACGGCGAGCCGTTCCGGGAAACGTATGATTTTACCGCTGGTTACTATGCGAAGGAAAAATACGAGTATTCTGTTTGATAAATTCTCCCGCCATTTGGCGGGACCATATCGGGGTGTAGCGCAGCTGGTAGCGCGCCTGCTTTGGGAGCAGGATGCCGCAGGTTCGAATCCTGTCACTCCGACCACGTCGCCGCAAGCTGCATATCGCTTGCGGCGACTTTTTTACAAAAGTCACCGGCGCGCTCATTCCGCTGCGTCTCCTTTTCCGAAAAAGGTCACGCTGCGCCTATGCTGCTCGCTTGTGGCGGCTTTGTAAAGCCGCCTACGCCCTCGCGACGCTCCGGCTTGCTGCCAACCTTTTTCGGGCACGTGGGTTCAAATCGTCCTCAAAAAACACTTGGGGGTTCATTTTGTCTCACCCTTACACGCCGGAATGGACGATGTTCCATTCAAAAAGCCCGGCTTCGGCCGGGCTTTTCTCATACCACTCCGTCACTCCAAAAAAGATCACGCTTGGGCTTGCCGGCGCGCGAAACCTTTTGCGTGTGCAAAATGTGCAAGGCTTATCCTTCCGCTCCGGCCATTCAGTCTTTTCTAACGTTTTGGGAGAAGGATGTGGCGATGCTGCCAGAATGACGGCATGCGCCGCGTCCTTTTCTGGTATGGATCGAATCTTCCGGCGGCGAAAGCGGCAATGCGTTCAAAAACGAGTCTTCCATCAGCATATCATAGCGTTTTTTGGCGGTTTTGTTTCCGCTTAAACAATGCGCCCAGATAGCCGCTTTTTCTTCGTCGGTTTCGGCTTTTTCCTGCAAAGCCGCAATAAGCTGCAGTAAAGGTGTTGCCGTATTGGTCGCGTAGCAGCATAATCTCGTATCCGCGCCTGTCCTGCTTTAGTACGCTGTATGGCATATCTTGTAGCACGCGAGACCCGCCCTTTCATTGTTGATTGGTGTTTAAAATTAGTATACAACCAAACAATGAAAAACACAACTGTTAAATAACAGTTATTAAACTGTCGATGTATAAAATTGTGGATTTTCCTGATAGTTTATGTATAACCGTTATTTTACTGTTATATAAGGAGAGGTTTTTGTGCCGACGAATAAAACACCGTTTACATTTAATATTGAGGATGAGTATTTAGAAAAGATGCGTTATCTTGCAAAGCGGGAGACAAGAAGTTTAAGTAATTTGCTAGAGCATCTTTGCAAATTGTATATTGAACAATATGAGCAGGGTCATGGGGAAATAGAGGTAAAAAACAAGGAATAAAATACAGTACGATGTGCTAGGGGGTCCGCCGGTTTTGTCCGGCGGACCCTTTTTCAATAAAAGTGGAAAAAGATTGTTGAAAAACCAATTATTGTATGGTAATATAAGGCGAAATCCTAACAGCAAGAGCTGTTGAGGTATCCAAATTCATGCGGGATATGAATATGTGGAGCAAAAGACAAAAGAGCTGCGGGTGGCGGCTTTTTTGGCATAGTTGCTTACATCTTCGTATCTTGCGTGCGAGGGTGTTTTTTTATATCAGAAAGGAGTAAAAAAAGATGCCAAAATTCAAAATGCACGCAAGAGAGTTTAAAAAAATGGAGGATCCCAACCGGAAAAATGGCCATGTGAAATTTGTGTGTTACCTGGAAGCCCAAACCATTCCGCGGGATTTGCGCGGATGGATGCAGACAAACCCCCGGGACCAAAAAATGAACACCGAGGTAGCGCGGACTATTTCTTCCAGCTTGGCGGAGAACGATAATTTTCACGAGCTAAATCGCGGTTTATTGTTCAGCGTTGAAAAAATTCATTTTGATAACCGTACCGAAGAACTGACGGTTGAGCTGGAAAACGACGACATTCACGGGAATATTGACGGAGGCCATACGCTGCGCGCCATTTTTAATGCCCAGGAAAAGGATATTCTGCAGGAAAAAGACCGCTATGTATTCGCGGAATTTATGATCGGACTGCAATCCCCGGTGGAACTGGCCGCGGCCCGGAATACTTCTGTTCAAGTTGACTTAAAGTCACAGGAGGAACTGAAAAAAAATTTTGAAGTCTTAAAAGAGATTTTAAAAGAGTTCCCTTTTGAAAAACGCGTGGCATATCATATGAACCAGTATTGCGATAATAACATTCAAATTATTGATGTCCGCGAAATTATTACGGTCCTGAACATGTTTAATCAAAGCATTTACCCCATTACGGGGCATCAGGGAATTTCTGGCGACAGCCAGCCCATTCAAAGCTACACGGGCAAAGAGGTCAGCCTAAAACGTTTTTTGGCCCTGCCAAAGGAAACGCGCGAGAGAAACCTGCGCATGATGCAGCCAGTTGTGGGCGATATTTTTCGCTTGTGGGACATGGTCGAACGGGAGTTCCCCACAATGGTGCAGAAAACAAAACGTTATTATGGCGCAAAAAAGTACTCGCGGTACGACGGCGGTAAAATCGTCGGCCAGACCATGTTCTGGCTTGAAGATCTCCGTTACCTTGTGCCCAAAGGGATCGTGTATCCTGTTGTGGGGGCCTTCCGGGCGTTAATCACCGTGGATGCTACAACGGGAATGTATGGATGGAAGCGGGATCCCGCCGCGGTTTGGGCGGATTTGGGGGAGCGGTTTGCCGCTATTGTCTGGGATGAAAAAGAAGAAAACCCCGAGTACCTTGGAAAAAGCAAAAACCTTTGGTCCAATCTCTTTAAAGAGGTTTTGCTCTACACGTTGGTGTAACCGTTGCGGCGGGTAAGCCGATTCCTATTCGCCGGCCCGCTGTACGCCAAACAAGGCCGCCGGTTTTATCCGGCGGCCTTGTTCTATTTGACAGCCATTAGGCGGAAAAAAACCCCCGG
>CABQAC010000058.1 GCA_902462035.1 uncultured Eubacteriales bacterium | reverse complement strand
AATCTCAGCTTTCGGAAAAAGAACTGGAAGCCGACTATACTGGAAAGGCGGTGACGGCAAATGAGTGAAAACAAATCGGCGGCGCCCCGTCCTGGCATGCGCCGCGGCCCCATGGGGCACGGTCCCATGGGTTCGGGAGAAAAAGCAAAAGACTTTAAGGGCACCATTAAAAAATTGTTTGCCTACATCGGCCAGTACCGCGTGGCGGTTTTTGTGGTGATGGTCATTGCCGTGGGAAGCACGGTGTTTACGGTTTTGGGCCCAAGGAAAATGGGCGAAGCGACCACCGAGTTGGCCAACGGCCTGATGGGTAAAATTCAGGGTACCGGCGGCATCGACTTTGCCGCCATCGGCGCCATTTTGCTGTGGGTGCTTGGCATGTATGCGGTCAGCGCGCTTTTCAATTTTGCGCAGGGCTATATTATGACCGGTATCACGCAAAAAATATGCTACCGCATGCGGCGGGAGATTTCTGAAAAAATCGACCGTATGCCCATGAAATATTTCGAGACCCGGACTTATGGCGAAGTGCTTTCTCGTGTCACCAACGATGTGGACACTTTGGGAAACGGATTGAATCAAAGCGTCACCCAATTGATCACTTCCATCGCGACTTTGATCGGTGTGCTGATCATGATGCTGACCATCAGTCCCCTGATGACCTTAATCACATTGGTCATCCTGCCCATCAGCCTGACTTTCATCAGCGTTGTCATTAAAAAGTCCCAAAAATATTTCCGCACCCAGCAGGAATATCTGGGCCATATCAACGGGCAGGTAGAGGAGGTCTATAGCGGCCACACTGTCGTCAAGGCCTTTAATCAGGAAGAAACGGTGCGCGATACGTTTCACAAAACCAATGGCGTGCTGTACCAGTCCGCGTGGAAATCCCAGTTCCTGAGCGGCATGATGCACCCGATCATGGTGTTTGTGGGGAACTTGGGATATGTGGCGGTGGCGATTTCCGGCGCGTTTTTGGCGATTTCCGGGACCATCACCATCGGCGATATCCAGGCGTTTATCCAGTACGTGCGCAACTTTACCAATCCGATTCAGCAAATCGCCCAGGTCACCAACATGATGCAGTCCATGGCAGCCGCCGCAGAGCGTGTATTCGAGTTCTTGGAGGAAGAGGAAGAACAACAAAAGCTCGATAACCCGGTGCATCTTGATCACATTCAGGGCGAAGTTTCATTCCAAAACGTCCATTTCGGTTATCGCGAGGATCAAATCATTATCAACGACTTTAACGCTCGCGTACATTCCGGCCAAAAGATTGCGATTGTCGGCCCCACGGGCGCGGGAAAGACGACAATGGTAAAGCTGCTGATGCGCTATTACGATGTCAACAGCGGGATGATTACCCTGGACGGCCACAATATCAAGGACTTCGACCGCCGCGACCTGCGGTCCGCTTTCGGCATGGTGCTGCAGGATACCTGGCTGTTTAAAGGCACCATCATGGAAAATATTCGTTACGGCAGGCTGGATGCCACCGATGAAGAGGTCATCCAGGCGGCTAAGGCCGCGCATGCCCATCATTTTATTCAAACCTTGCCCGGCGGCTATGAAATGGAGCTGAATGAAGAAGCGAGCAATGTTTCCCAGGGCCAAAAGCAGCTTCTCACCATTGCGCGGGCGATTTTGGCCGACCGGCCGGTACTGATCTTGGACGAGGCGACTTCCTCGGTGGATACCAGAACCGAAATCCAGATTCAAAAGGCCATGGATAACCTGATCCGCGGCCGCACGAGCTTCATTATCGCGCACCGGCTGTCGACGATCCGGGATGCAGACATGATCTTGTGCATGCGGGATGGCGATATCGTGGAGCAGGGTTCCCATGACGAGCTGATGGCGCTTGACGGTTTCTACGCAAGTTTGTACAACAGCCAGTTTGAACGGGTATCCTGACGTACCATTCTGGAGCGAGGAGGAATTTTCGTGAGATATTCGGTATTGACCATTGAGCGGGAATACGCCAGTGGCGGCAGTGAAATCGGCCGGATGGTCGCGGCGCGCAGAAAGATTCCCTGCTATGGGAACGAAGTGCTGCGGATGGCGGCTCAGCAAATCGGCATCGCACCGGAAAACGTGGAACATTTGGATGAAACAGCCCCCAACAGCTTGCTGTATTCCCTGGCCGCTATGGCGCGACCCATTACTTTTGGAGATACGACGCAGCCGCAGGAAAATATTTTGCAGCATAAAGAGGCGGAAGTGATATGGCGCTTTGCCGCGAAAGATAGCTGTGTGCTGATCGGCCGGCGGGCCGGCGCTATTTTAAAGGATAATGCCGATGTGCTGCGGGTGTTTATCCATGCGAATAACGCCTACCGCAAAAAACGGGCAATCGAAAGCTACGGCGTCCCTGCGGATGAAGCAGAGTCCGTCCTAAAACGGTACGACCGCCGCCGGGCCAACTATTATAACTTTTATTCGGCTCATCGGTGGGATGACAAAGCGGCGTATCACTTAATGCTGGACAGCAGCAGCTTGGGACCGGAACGCTGCGCGGAAATAATACTGGCAGCCATGGAATAATGGAAAATAGCAGGGAAGAAGCCCTCGGAACAATCCGGGGGCTTCTTCCCTTTTCGCAGATTCCGTATAACAGCGTTCCTACCAATTGCGCACGCCGGCAATGTGTAAAAAACGAACCTGTTCAAATTGATAGGTGCTCAGCGGGCGCATGTACGCGTCAAAAGTATGGGCTGCAACATAAATATCTGTTTCATCCTTCCAAACCACTACGGGACTGTGATAGAAAGAGCCGTCCGCCCGGCCGAGCTGCACAATATCTCCCGGCTCCGCGCCATTGGCATCGGTAACGAACGCATACGGCCCGACACCCTTATTGCCCACCAGAAAATGAAAAAGATATTGTACGCCGGTCCAGGAAGCCGTCCGGTTGCTGCTGCTGTCGTAATACCAGCCGAACACTTTTTTCGGGTTCATTACTTTACTGCCCGCATAAATACATTGGGAAGCAAAATTGGTACAGTCACCGCCAATATTCTCGAAATTCAGGTAAGCGGGGTTTCGTTTGAACGCCCATTTTTTTGCGTAATCTAGTGCGTCCGCGCGATTGTAGGCTAGTTCTTTCATCGGAATCCCTCCCGCAATATCGTATGCGGGAAGAATGATTCTTGATTCTGCCGCATGTTAATAATAATGCTATGCAAAGAGAGTTCGGGAAAACCGGCAAAGCAAAAAGGGAGCCGCTACAGCGTCCCCCTTTTTGTTGGCCTGAGCAGAATGGTGGAACTTGGAAAAAACCTGATAAATCAACATGTTAAGACGGTCATGCGCGTAAGCCTTTTATATGGCACAGTATTCGGATTTATTCCTTTACAATGGGAAACCAAAGCTCATAATTATAGTTTTCTTTCGGCATATCGATCTCGGGGTACACTTCAATATCTGGAATATTTTCTTTTGCCCGTCTATACCCGGAAGAAGGAAGCCATTCTTGCCAAAACCGGGCATGCAAATCCCATAGGTTTCCGTCCTTTTCAAGAACAGCCCATGTTGCTGACGGCACTTTATACTGTGCAAAGCCTTCCGGTGCGGAGCGTGTTGTCGCTACCGCAATGTAATAATCGAACAGATGTTCTCCATCAAAATCAGCGCAAAGGCCAATGAATCCTTTCGGGCCGCTGTTTCTCAAAGACAAGAGTTTTTCATAAGTTTCTTTTGAGGTTTCGCTCCAGAAAGCGGGGATCTGGTTGACCACTGCGTCGTTTCGGAATGTTTTCTTAATTCCTACAACTGTGAACGCAGACATTCGTTCAATTCTTATTTTCATTTCGGCATCTCCCTTTAAATTTATTTGGAGGGAGATGCGAGGATAGGTTATAAGCGGAATCCCCCGGCTTCTGGCATATTGAGGAGATACCTTGTGCTGTTTTTGAAAAGCTCTGTTAAAAGCGGTGGGGGATGAATAACCATACTTCATTGAAATATCAATGATTTTTATATTGGTATTCTGAAGTTCTAGCGCCGCAAGGGACAAACGGCGTCGACGAATATACTCACTTACTTGTATTCCTGTGGTGATAAGAAACATATTGGTAAAGTTGTTGAGTGAGCACATAGCCAGCCGTGCCGCATGTTTTAAATCGATATCGGAGTCAAGATTCTCTTCAATGTAAGCGATTGCCAGGTTCATTCGTGTTGTCCATTCCATAGCATTCCCTCCTTTCAATTAGGATGATACCAAAAAAGAAAGCGTGATTCCTCTCATTTACCACTATAATATGAGAGGATTGCCTCCATAAAAAGGTCATTTATTTCTGATGGTATTATAACTATAAATCGTAGCGCAGGCAACGCTATATCATAGCCCTAGCAATTTTTTATCCGCGTGTTGTTATAGAAATTCACATCCGTAAAATTGTATGAATAAAAATAACGCAAGCCGTCGATTTTAATCGACGGCTTGCGTTGGTCCGAGTGACAGGAGTCGAACCTGCGGCCTCTTGAACCCCATTCAAGCGCGCTACCAATCTGCGCTACACCCGGAAATGTTACTTGACTATTATATGTCGCCATCTTGGTAAAGTCAAGAGCCTTTTTTACAAAAAACGTTTTTCGCCATTTCGCCAAAATACAAGAAAATGCGTCCAAATTTAAACGAGAGGTTTGACGAAAGGCGCGAAACACGTTACAATATAGAAAAGGTTAGAAGTGTGTTTTTTCTAAGATTGATAATATTTTAACAAATGAGGCGATAACGTGGATGTAGTCATTTGTATCGGAAGTTCCTGTCATTTGCGCGGTTCCCGGGATGTGATTCAAATCCTTGAAAAGCTGGTTGCCAACCACAATTTGAAGGACAAGGTGGAACTGAAGGGCTCCTTTTGCATGGGGGAATGTACCAGTGGTGTGTGTGTGAAGATTGACGGGCAGATCTACCATGTCACGCCCGCCGATACCGAGGAGCTGTTTAAAACAAAGATATTGGGGGCGCTGCAATGAGCATCATCGGATTAAAAAAAGCAAATTGCAAAAACTGCTATAAATGTGTAAAGGTTTGCCCGGTAAAATCCATTAAGGTAGAGGACGCCCAAGCCCAGATTATAGAAAAAGAATGTATTTTGTGCGGCCGCTGCCTGTCGGAATGCCCGCAGAACGCTAAAACCTTTTACAGCGATATCGACAGGGTCAAGGATTTTGTGCGCAACGGCGAACAGGTTATTGTTTCGCTGGCGCCTTCTTATGTGGGATCTTTTGCGTTCGAAACGTGCGGGCAATTGATTGCTGCAATCCAGAAGCTGGGAATTTGGGGCGTGTCCGAAACTGCCCAGGGCGCGGCGCTGGTATCCGCGGAATACTTTCGCTTGGCAAAAGAGGGGGCGATGGACAATATCATCACCACCTGCTGCCCTGCGGTTAACGATTTGGTGGAAAAGCATTTTCCCGCTGCCACCCGCTATCTTGCGCCGGTGGTTTCGCCGATGATCGCCCACGGCAAAGCGTTGAAACAAACCTACGGCGCAGGGGTTAAGGTTGTTTTTGTCGGTCCCTGCTTCGCGAAAAAAGGGGAAGCGACGGATATCCGGCACGACACCTGCATCGATGCCGTTTTGACCTATGACGATTTGAGCGGCTGGATGGAAGACGCGGGCGTCGATATTGCCGCGTGTTCCGGCGGCAAGTTCTTAAATGGGGACACCAAGGTTACCCGGCTGTATCCAGTGGCAGCCGGTATTCTGAAGACCATTACCGCCCAGGGCGAAGTGCCGCAATATGATTATATTTGTGTGGACGGCGTGGAGAATTGCATGGATCTCCTCAAGGCGGTGATTGCCGGTTCGGTCCATCACTGCCTGATCGAAATGAGCGCTTGCGCGGGAAGCTGCATTAACGGCCCCGCCAAGACCAAACACGAAAAAAACCGGTTCAGCACCAAGCTGGAGCTGGAGGGAAGCGTCCGCCAGGAAGGGATGGATTTTCCCGAAATTGCCGAACGCGTTCCCATGGGCAAGCAATTCGTCGACCGCAGCAACCGGGACGCGCTTCCAGACGAAGCGGCCATCCGCGCCATCCTGCAAAAGGTGGGGAAGGAAACGCCGGAACAGGAGCTTAACTGTGGGCTTTGCGGCTACGAGTCTTGCCGCGCCAAGGCCATTGCGGTGTACCAGGGCAAGGCGGAGCTGACCATGTGCATCCCCTTTATGCGGGAACGCGCCGAGTCGATGTCCAACCTGATTTTGGCTCAGACCCCCAATATTACCGTGATGGTGGACAGCGATTTGAATATTGTAGAATTCAACGCGGCGGCGGAAGCGGCCTTTGGCCTGACACGTGCCGAAGCGCTGAAGAAGAGCCTTTTTGAACTGATCGATACCACCGATTTCCAGTATGTACTGGAAACCAAGCAGTCTATTTACGATAAAAAGGTGGTCTACGAGGATTACCATCTGGTCACGGTTCAAAACCTGATATACATAGCGGAGGAAAACCTGGTAATGGGTATTTTCAATGACATTACCAAAGAAGAATCGGAAAAAGAAAACCGCTATAAGCTCCGGGTCGAAACGCTGGAAATGGCGCAAAAGGTTATCGACAAACAGATGACCGTCGCCCAGCAAATTGCGGGCTTGCTGGGCGAAACGACGGCAGACACCAAGGTTACCCTGACCAAACT
The DNA here is from genome assembly GCA_902462035.1 of uncultured Eubacteriales bacterium. Lineage (GTDB taxonomy): Bacteria > Bacillota > Clostridia > Oscillospirales > Acutalibacteraceae > CABQAC01. The sequence goes on along the minus strand of CABQAC010000058.1, from coordinate 2,997 downwards.
GAAGGACATGATTGTGTTCGACGGCGAAGAAGTTTGATGAACGGCTCGTGCCATTCCTTCTGCAACGTCCCAGCCGTAGTGCAAGGATGGTCAATAGTGCGGAGAAATAACAGATTTACTTTGGTCTGTGCGAAAGGGTGACCACGAATATGAGCATGCATATCGATACGGCGTATCGGAGCCTGAATAAATACGGAGAAGAACTTTGCGGCGACACCGTTCAGGTGGTCAAAACATCCAATTCTACCATCGCGGTACTGGCGGATGGGTTGGGGAGCGGTGTAAAGGCAAACATCTTGTCAACATTATCCAGCACCATTATCAGCACGATGCTGCAAGAGGGAGCCACCGTGGAACAGGCGGTGGAGACCCTGGTGTCTACCTTGCCTGTCTGCAGTGTGCGTAAAATGGCCTATTCCACCTTTTCCATCCTCCAAATTTCCGACGAGGGGGACGGTTACCTTGTGGAGTTCGACAACCCCTTCTGCATTTTCATCCGGGACGGAAAGCCGGTGGAACTGCCCTGCGAATACAGAGAATATGCCGGAAAGGGCGTTTACGAAACGAGGTTTCGCGTGCGCCATGGCGACGTGCTGGCGCTGATTAGCGACGGCGTGGTATACGCTGGTGTCGGCGCGACACTGAATTTTGGCTGGACCCGGGACAGCGTTCAGTCCTGGCTGTGCAACGCCTGCAAGGGCAAGGATACCTCGGCGCCCCGGTTGGCCGCTAATTTGTCCCAGGCGGTCGACGAACTCTATATGGGCAAACCAGGGGATGACTCTACGGTATTGATCGTCAAGGCGGAACCGCAAAGCACGGTTAACATCCTGTCCGGCCCGCCCAAAAGCAAAGAGGACGACATCCGGATGGTCCGGGACTTCATGCGGTCCTCCGGAAAAAAGGTGGTCTGCGGCGGCACCAGCGCCAATATCGTCAGCCGGGTGCTCAACCGCAAAATAACCACCTCCATTCATTATGTCGATCCCATGATTCCGCCTACCGCCAGCATCGACGGCATTGATTTGGTGGCCGAAGGCGTTCTGACCCTGACCAAAACAGCGGAGATTTTAAAGGACTACAGCACCCAGGGCGCTAATTCGTATTATTTTTATAAATTGGATGAGCAAAACGGCGCGTCAATGCTGGCAAAGCTGCTGTTGGAAAATTGCACCGAGCTGCGCCTGTTTATCGGCACTGCCATCAATCCCGCGCATCAAAACCCCAATCTGCCCTCTGACCTCAGTATCAAGATCAAATTGATTCAGGAGATCGCGCAGTGGATGGAAAACCTGGGACGGCGGGTGGAAATTACTTATTATTGATCGCGGGAGAGGAATCGGAATATCATGAACATACAATTTTCAAATGATGCAAAACAAATGAAATACGAGGTTCTGGTACGGGTGGCGGGCCAGTGCTACAACGGTGAATTAGAGGAAAAACGGGACGAAATCCCCTACGAAATTATCCCCGGCAACGAAGCGCGGTACCGCTGCTGCGTCTATAAGGAGCGGGAAATCATTCGGGAGCGGGTAAGCGCTGCCATGGGCAAGCTGCCGCGCGGCGCGGAAAACCGTGGCGCGGTGGTTTCGGTGCTGCCTGCCGCCTGCGAGGGCTGTCCCATCAACCGTTATACGGTGACGGAAAACTGCCAGCGGTGCATGGCGCGCAAATGCGTGGCCGCGTGCCCCTTTAACGCGATCACCGTTACCGGCAAGGGCGCTTATATCGATCCTTCCAAATGCAAAGAATGCGGCAGGTGCGCGGCCGCTTGCCCATACAACGCCATTTCGGACACCATGCGCCCGTGCCTGCGCTCTTGTCCGGTGGACGCGATCTCCATCGACCCCAGCAAGCGGGCGATGATCAAGGAAGACCGCTGCATCGGCTGCGGCGCTTGTACCAACGATTGTCCCTTCGGCGCGATTACCGATCTGTCCGAAATGACGCAGGTCATCGGACTGCTGAAGCAGAAAAAGAACGTGGTCGCCGTCGTTGCGCCCGCTATCGAGGGTCAATTCGGCAACGCCAACATCGCCATGCTGGTTGCGGCAATCAAGCAGCTTGGCTTTGCGGACGCCTTTGAGGTCGCGTTGGGAGCCGACGCGGTGGCCGCTCAGGAAGCCAAGGAGGTGCGCGCTGCGGCCCTGGCTGATTCTCATCTGACCACAGCCTGCTGTTCCGCTTTTGTTTCGATGATCCGCAAGCATTTTCCAAAGCTGTTGCCATACATGTCCGAAACAGTGTCGCCCATGGGCGCGGTAGCACGGTACATCAAGCAGCAAAGCCCGGGGACGGTTGTGGTTTTCATCGGCCCCTGCATCGCCAAAAAGCAAGAGCTTGAAAACCCGGATAACGGGGTGGACCATGTGCTGACTTTCGAGGAGCTGTGCGCCATGTTCGCCGCCCGGGGAATCGACCCCGAACACTTCGAAGGGGATTTGCAGGAGGCAAGCCTGTTCGGCAAGGGCTTTGCGGTCAGCGGCGGCGTGGCTGGCGCGGTCTTGCAGGCGCTGGAAGAAGCCGGGCAGGACGAGCCGGTTTCGTACCAAAAATGCAATGGCGCGCGGGAATGTAAAAAAGCTCTTGCCATGCTGAACGCCGGCAAGTTCGACGAGACTTTGCTAGAGGGGATGGCCTGCGAGAACGGCTGTGTTTCCGGGCCCTGCGCGCTGGTGCCGCTCAAATTGCTGCAAAAGCGCCGGGACGCAATGCTGAAAGCGGCGGACGGCCGTACGATTGGAGAAAATTTGCGGCAGTTCGATTTTACCGGTATCAATTTAAAAAGAGAACCGGACGAAACATAATTTACAATAAAAATTGGAATCTTATGAATTAGGGAATACGGGCGGCCGTACGCCCATATCGACTGAAAGAAAGGTGGAAATGCAATGTCGAGATTCACATTACCCCGGGACATTTATTTTGGCGAAAACGCTTTGGAAAGCCTGAGCTGCCTGAAAGGATGCCGGAAAGCGTTTATTGTGACCGGCG
>CABQAC010000057.1 GCA_902462035.1 uncultured Eubacteriales bacterium | reverse complement strand
CCCGGGCGCCGCCGCCTGCCAAGCCGGTCATTTCCGCCACGGTGCGCACCCCCAAAAGCCTGCCGTTTTGGATGATTGCCACCCGGTCGCACATCTGCTGCATTTCCGCCAATTGGTGGCTGGAAACGAACACGGTGGTGCCGAATTGATGGCACAGGTATTTCAAAAAATCCCTGATTTCTTTCATGCCTGCCGGATCCAGCCCGTTGGTGGGTTCGTCCAGGATCAACAGAGCGGGCTGGTGCAGCAGCGCCTGAGCCAGGCCCAGCCGCTGCCGCATCCCCAGCGAATAGGTTTTAACCTTGTCCTGGATGCGGTTTTGCAGCCCGGTAATCTCCACGACCTCGCGCACCCTGGACTGGGTCAGATGCGGGTACATGGCCGCGTAAAACTTTAGGTTATCCAGGCCCGAAAGGTACTTGTACAGCTGCGGTTCCTCTACAATGGCGCCGATGTTGGCCATATAGCCCTCGTAGTCATCCCGAATGTTCTTGCCGCAAACCGTAATTTCCCCGCTGGTAATTTTGGAAAGCCCGGTAATCATCTTAATGGTGGTGGTCTTTCCCGCCCCGTTTGGCCCTAAAAAACCGAAAATCTCTCCCTTTTGCACTTCGATGGAAAGATCGTCGATGATCGTCCGGCTGCCGATCCGTTTTACCAGCGAACGCGTGCTTAGAACGACGTCTGACAAAATGCCATCCCCTTTCATGCGATATCAGACCGCGGCTAGTGTATTATTGTACTAGCTGATTGATACAATACACCCGTTTTTTAAGATTGTCAATAGTTTGACAAGCAGAATCCGATTGTGCGAAATCCGGGGATATGCTATAATAATCTTCATGCCTTTTCTGTAAAAGAAAAGGTAAAATTGAGAAGGAAGGGGGCATGCGCTGCCATGGAACCACAGGCGGCCGCGCCGCCCGTACGAGGGGCCCGCATTCATCTTATGGACGAAATCCGGGGGTTCGCCGTGCTGTGTATGGTGTTTTACCACGGCTTTTACCTGCTTGCCGGCGTGTTTGGCAGCCCCTTTTTTAAAATCCTGCTGGACTTCTTTACCCCTGCGGAGCCGTTTTTCGCCGCCGCCTTTGTCGTAATTTCTGGAATCGCGTCGCAGCTCTCCCACTCGAATCTGATTCGCGGAATCAAGCTTGCGGCCGTGGCCGCGGCGGTCACCCTGGTTACCGTTCTGGTCGTGCCGGAAGAAGCCATCCTGTTCGGCGTGCTGCATATGCTTGCCCTTTGCATGATCCTGTTCGGCCTGTTGCAAAAGCCTTTGTCGCGGGTGCCCTTTTGGGCGGGTTTGGTTTTATGCCTGCTTTTGGCGCTGCTGACTTGGGGGCTGAATGCGCCGTACCCGTCCACCTATTTGGGCGTTCCGGGCCTTGCCCAGTGGCGCCTGCCGCTGGACCTGCAAAATACGCCCAGGCTGTTTTTCCTCGGCATCCGGGGCGAAAGTTTCCGCTCGGCGGATTATTTTCCCCTGTTCCCCTGGCTGTTCCTTTTTTTGACGGGTACCTTTTTGGGGCGGTATGCCGCCGATGGGCGTTTTCCCGCGTTTACCTACCGCAGCCGTGTGCCCTTTTTCTCCTGGGTGGGGCGCAACGCGCTGATCATTTATATCCTCCACCAGCCCCTTTTATTCGCGGTGGCCACCGTGGCCCAGTGGATAGGGTGAACGATTTTTTCCCTGGCGTTTTTGGCCTTGTCGAAGCGGAGCCGGATACGCGGGGGCATTACGGACTGGTGGAGTTACGAAAGGAAGAAGAAAACAAATGACCGATTATGCCGGCGCGCTTGCCAAGCAGTTTGAGGTCCGCCGGGAACAGGTGGAACAAGTCATTTTGCTGATCGACGAGGGGAATACCATCCCCTTTATCGCCCGTTACCGCAAAGAACAGCACGGATCGCTGGACGACCAGGTCCTGCGCCAGATGGGGGAACGGCTGGAATACCTGCGAGGCCTGGACAAACGCCGGGAGGAGGTTCGCGACCTGATCCAGGGGCTGGAGGCCATGACGCCGGAACTTGCCCAATCGCTGGACAATGCGGCCACGTTGGCGGAAATTGACGACATTTACCGGCCGTTCCGGCCCAAACGCCGGACCAGGGCGTCCATTGCCCGGGAAAAGGGGCTTGCCCCGCTGGCGGAATACCTGTTGGCCCAGGCCGCGGCCGGCCCCGCGCCGCTGGAGGCTGCGGCGGATTATGTTAACCCCGAACTGGGGGTGGAAGACGCGGCCCAAGCGCTGGCGGGGGCGGAAGACATCATTGCCGAGGAAATTTCGGATAATGCCGAGGTCCGCAAGCGGCTGCGCAACGTGGCGATGGCCCAGTCGCAGTTGGTGTCCAAAGCCGCAAAGGAGGAAGACTCGGTCTACGCCCAATATTATGATTACCGGGAGCCGGTGGAGAAGGCCGCCAGCCACCGGGTGCTGGCCATTGACCGCGGGGAGCGGGAGGGGTTTTTAAAGGTTTCGGTGGAGTTTGACGAAGACCGGGCCTTGTTCATCATTGACAGGGTCTGCGTCAAGGGTGGCTCCCCCTGTACCCAAGCGGTGCGGGATGCGGCCAAGGACAGCTACGAGCGGCTGATCTTCCCTTCGCTGGAGCGGGAAATCCGCAGCGCGCTTACCGCCCGGGCCGCGGAACAAGCCATCGGGGTTTTTTCCCTGAATCTGCGCCATCTGCTGATGCAGCCGCCGGTCAAGGGCCGGGTCGCGCTGGGGCTGGACCCCGGGTATGCCCACGGCTGCAAGGTGGCGGTGGTGGATTCCACCGGCCGGGTGCTGGATACCGCGGTCATCTACCCTGTGCCGCCCCGCAATAAGGTTGCGGAAGCCAAGGCTATTTTAAGCCGGATGATTCAAAAACATCGGGTAGAAGTCATCGCCATCGGCAACGGCACCGCCTCGCGGGAGACGGAGATCTTTGCCGCGGACCTGATCCGCGAAATGCCCGGCGGCCTTTCCTACCTGGTGGTCAGCGAGGCGGGCGCTTCGGTTTATTCCGCCTCTAAGCTGGCGGGGGAGGAATTTCCGGATTACGACGTCAACCTGCGCAGCGCCATCTCTATTGCCCGGCGGCTGCAAGATCCATTGGCCGAATTGGTTAAGATCGATCCCAAAGCGGTCGGCGTAGGCCAGTACCAGCACGATATGCCCCAAAAACGATTGGATGAAGCGCTGGCCGGCGTGGTGGAAGACTGCGTCAACACCGTGGGGGTAGACGTCAATACCGCCTCCCCTTCCCTGCTTGCCCGTGTGGCGGGTATCAACGGTACGGTGGCCAAGACAATCGTGGCCTACCGGGAAGAAAACGGGGCCTTTTCCTCCCGGTCGGAACTGAAAAAGGTGCCCAAGCTGGGCCCAAAAGCGTTCGAGCAATGCGCGGGCTTTTTGCGGGTGCCGGAGAGTAAGAATCCGCTTGACAACACAGCGGTCCATCCCGAATCGTACCATGCCGCCAAGGCGCTGCTCTCCCTGTGCGGGTTTACGGCGGCGGAACTGAAAAAAGGCGGCCTGCGCGATCTGCCCGCCCGGGTAGAGGCGGTGGGATACGAATCCGCCGCCGCCCAGCTTTCGGTGGGCGTACCCACCCTGCGGGATATTGTGGCCGAGCTGCTGCGGCCGGGCCGCGACCCCCGCGACGAACTCCCCCCGCCCTTGCTTCGCACCGATGTTTTGTCTATCGAGGACTTAAAACCCGGCATGGAGCTGGACGGTACCGTGCGCAACGTCATCGACTTTGGCGCGTTTGTGGACATCGGCGTCCATCAGGACGGGCTGGTGCATATCTCCCAAATCGGCGGCCGGTTCATCCGCCACCCGTCCGAAGCGGTCAAAATCGGCGATGTGGTCCGGGTGCGGATCCTTTCGGTGGACACGGTTAAAAAGCGCATCAGCCTGACCATGCGGCTCGATTCGCCTCAATAAGACAAAAAGCCGGTATGCGGCCTTTGATAAATCGGAAAGAAACGGTGGATGATATCAGATGAAATTAGGAATCGTTGGGCTGCCCAACGTGGGCAAAAGCACCTTGTTTAACGCCATTACCAACGCGGGGGCCCAGTCGGCCAACTATCCTTTTTGCACCATAGAACCCAATGTGGGCGTGGTAGCGGTGCCGGACGAGCGGCTGGACCGGCTGGCTGAAATGTACAGCCCGGAAAAATATACCCCGGCCAGCATCGAATTCGTGGACATCGCAGGCCTGGTCCGCGGCGCCAGCAAGGGCGAAGGGCTGGGCAACAAATTTCTTGCGAACATTCGGGAGGTGGACGCGGTTGTCCACGTGGTGCGCTGTTTTGAAAACGACGACATCGTCCATGTGGAGGGCAGTGTCGACCCCGCGCGGGATATCGAGACCATCAATCTGGAGCTGGTTTTGTCCGACCTGGAAATGGTCGAGCGCCGCATCGATAAAACCAAAAAGATGCTCAAAGGCGACAAAGGTTACCAGGCGGAACTGGATTTGCTCGAACGGGTGCGTCAGGCGCTGGAGCAGGGCCGCTCCGCCCGGTCGGTGGAATGCACCGAGGAGGAAGCCGCCATTCTGTCCCAAGTGGCGCTGCTGACCAATAAACCGGTCATCTATGCCGCCAACCTGAGCGAGGGTGACTTTGCCGCAGGGGTGGAGCAAAACGCCTACTTGAAACCCGTGGCGGAAATCGCCAAAGCCGAGGGCGCGGGCGTTCTGCCCATTTGCGCTGAAATCGAGGCCGAAATCGCGGGGATGGACAAGGAGGAAAAAGCGCTGTTTTTATCCGACATGGGGCTGCGCCAGTCGGGGCTGGACCGGCTCATCCAGGAGTGCTATTCCCTGCTGGGACTCATTTCCTACCTGACGGCGGGCCCCCAGGAGGTTCGGGCCTGGACCATTCCCCAGGGCACCCGCGCGCCCCAGGCCGCGGGCAAAATCCACAGCGATTTTGAGCGCGGGTTTATCCGGGCCGAGGTGGTTTCCTTTACCGACCTGATGGCGGCGGGCACCATGGCCGCCGCCAAAGAGAAGGGGATGGTCCGCAGCGAAGGCAAGGACTACGTGATGCAGGACGGGGACGTGGTGCTGTTCCGCTTTAACGTATAAGGTCCGTGCAGATAAAAAAGGCCCCCGGACGGATTTCCGTCCGGGGGCCTTTTAAACGAAAGATTAGTGCCGGCTGCGAATTTGGGCCAGCGCCGCATGAATGGCGTCGTGAATTTCTTTCTTTTCCGAAGGAGTGCGGGTTTCGATCCAGGTCAAGTGGGTAGAAGCGCGGTCGCCGGCGGTTTTGCCCAGCGACTCGATGGCGGCAATTTGAACCTTTTCATCCGGATCCTTGAGCAGGTCCACCAAAATATTGTAGCTCTCGTCGCAGTCCGAGCAGCTGCACGCTTTTGCGGCGGCTAAACGGAGTTCTGCATTGCCGCGCGCGACCTTCTTCGCGGCTTTGTCCCAATGTCCTTTCTCGATCATTTTCGTAATGGCTTCGCTGCTGTTCCCAAACATTGTTGGCCCTTCTTTCTAAATAATAACATATATTTCAAGCACTCACATAATCAACGCGAGGCTTTTTTATACAAAGTTTATAAAAATTACGCTTGAAATTTAGTTGAAAGCTGCGTATAATAGAACCGAAGAATGATGACTGTCATTCAACTATAATAGTAATAAATGTGTTATTATCATTCAGTATAGCACGGTTTTTATATTCGTCAAGATGATTAACAGAAAGTTTACAATGTGAAAGAATGGAAAGGAAGCCATACGACAATGGACCGAAAAGAACGCGAAGAACGGCTCCGTTTGTTTTTGGTGCTGTGCCACGAAAAGATTACCGAACCGTGTGAAAGCGCCATCCGTCCCTTTTTGACGCCGTCGCAATTTTATGCTTTATGCGCGGTGAACTATTACGGCGCCATGACCATGACCCGTCTGGCGGGAATCATGAATATCCCCAAACAGAACGCCACCAAACTTGCCGATCGGCTGATCGAAACCGGCTTTGCGGCCCGTCAATCCGACGCTGCCGACCGCCGGATGATCCGTATTGAAGTGACGGGCGAAGGCAAGCGGTTTATCGAGGAAAATGTTCGGACACGCATGGGCCATATGCTTGACGAGATCGAATCCTTGGGCGAGCCGCAGGCTTCGGCGTTTTTCGAGGCCATGGGCACACTCAATCAGCTGTTTCAAAAAATGACCACGGCAAAATCGCCCGTATCCGGCCAAAAGGGTTGACGGCGCCCGTTGCCGGCGGTATTATGAAGAAAGAACAGGACCTCCCGCACCTCTGACGCGCAAGCGTGACGTGTCCCAGGGGGGACATTTTTTTATCCACGCTGCATCGGCGGCTCCGCTGATGCGGCAATGGGCTTGACGATGGCGTGTTTCGCCGCATTTGGCGTTCCCCAACCGGGCGGAACACCCAGTTCTTTGGAAAGGCGGGATTATTTCTATGGAGGTCAAAAAACCGGCGACCTTTCGCCAGCAGGTGGACGCCCTGCAAAAAAAGGGCCTTGTCATCCGCAACGAATCCCGCTGCGAAGCCTTTTTGCGGCGCGTTACCTACTACCGGTTTTCCGGGTATCTGTACCCTTTTCGCCAAACCCAAGACCGCCATATCGAAAGCGTCACCTTTGAGCGCGTTTACCAGGTGTACGAATTCGACCGGCAAATCCGCTGCCTGCTGCTTTCGGTCATGGAGGAAATCGAGCTCCATCTTCGCAGCCAAATTTCCTATTACCATGTCCACCGGTATGGGGAATTGGGTTATATGCGGACGGAATGCTTCAATAAAAAACACAATCACCGCCGTTTTCTCCGCCTGGTAGACGATGTGATCGACGAAAACAAGACCGACGCCATCATCCGGCATCACCAAGACAAATACGACGGCAAATTTCCCTTGTGGGTAATCATCGACTTTTTCTCCATTGGGATGCTCTCCTTTTTTTACGCCGATTTGCTGCCGGAGGACCAAAAAGCGCTGGCGGGCCAGCTGTACGGGACCACGGCGCAGCATATGGAAAGCTGGCTGCGCTGCCTGACCGACCTGCGCAACCGCTGCGCCCATTATTGCCGGCTGTATTTTTGGAATTTTGTCTCCTTGCCCAAGCTGCCCAAAGGGGTGAAATGGGAGATGTCGCATAAACTGTTCGACCAGCTGCTGGTGCTTAAATTCCTTTACCCCGACGCCCAGCGCTGGAACCGGCAGTTTATGCCCCAGCTCGAAACCCTGCTGGAGGAATACAAAGAAGACATCGAATGGGAACACATCGGGTTCCCCGTTTCTTGGCAGGACTTGCTGCGCCGGTAAAACGGATTCGACAATTATGTATAAATTTTGAATGATTTATGAATTTTTCTTTCTTTTCCTCTTGCATTTTGGAAAAGCCTCTCTTATACTGAAAGAGATAAATCCCCCTTTCCCGCCATGTGCCTTTTCGACGTTTCGCCGTAAGGGCATCTGTCTTTTTTAGGGCATTGCGCGTGCGGACAAGGGAGAGCGAAAAATGATATGGGGGGGTAGTTTGTTTCTTGCCGGCCCTATAAAAGGGCCGCGGGCCAAACTTGCAGCCTACAAGGAAAGGAATGGTAAACGAATGGATCAAGCACCTAAGTCTGCGATTCATCCCAAGGGCGACTTCTTTAATCTGAAGGGGAGCGGCACCACGGTCCGCACCGAAATTGTGGCGGGTCTGACCACCTTCTTCACCATGGCGTACATCATCTTCGTCAACCCGAGCATCCTGGGCGACGCGAATATGCCGCAAGGCGCGGTCATGATCGCTACCTGCATCGCGGCGGCAGTCGGCACGCTGCTGATGTCGCTGCTGGCAAACTATCCCTTTGCGCTGGCTTCCGGCATGGGCCTGAACGCTTTCTTTGCCTACACCATCTGCGGCAGCATGGGCTTTTCCTGGCAGGCGGGCCTGGCCGCCGTGTTCATCAGCGGTCTGATTTTCATCCTGCTGACGGTTACCGGCCTGCGTACCGCGATTGTCAATGCGATCCCGCTGTTCCTGAAAAAGGCCATCGGCGGCGGCATCGGTTTGTTTATCGCTTTAATCGGCCTGATCAACGCGGGGATTATCGTTCCATCCAACACCAGCACCATCGTTGGGATGGGCAGTTTCAATACCCCCACCGTGATCCTTGCCCTGGTGGGCCTGGTCATCACCATCGCTTTGGTTTGCTGGAAGGTCAAGGGCGGCCTGCTGATCAGCATTCTGGCTACCTCGGTCATCGGCGCCATTCTGCAATACGGCTTCGGCGTGGCGGTCGGCCTGCCCGAGAATGTCACCTTTGCGTTCCAATTCGACTTTTCCGCCGCCGGTCAGTTTGCGACGGGATTTGGGGAACTGTTCAACGCCAAAGAGGGGATCGGCGTATTGATCTTTTCCATTGTGTCGGTTCTGCTGAGCCTGACCATGGTGGATATGTTCGATACCATCGGCACCCTGGTGGGCGCGGCCAGCAAAGGCGGCTTCCTGGATAAGGACGGCAACCTGCCCCGTGCGGACAAAGCGCTGCTGGCGGACGCCGTTGCGACTTGCACCGGTGCGGTGCTGGGCACTTCCACCGTCACCACCTATGTGGAATCCTCCGCCGGTATTGCCGAAGGCGGCAAAACTGGCCTGACCAGCCTGACCACTGCCGCGTGCTTTGTTTTGGCCATCTTTGCCTCCCCGCTGTTGGGCTTCATTCCCGGCGCCGCCACCGCTCCGATCTTGATCGTTGTGGGCGTGATGATGGCGGGTGCGATTAAGGAAATCGACTGGCACGATATCGAAGTCGCCATTCCGTCCTTCTTTACCCTGGTCATGATGCCCTTTGCTTACAGCATTGCGGACGGCATCGCGTTCGGCTGCATTTCTTATACGGTCATCAAGGCGGTTCGCGGCAAGTTTAAGGACATTCATCCCGTGATGTGGGTCATTGTGCTCCTCTTCCTGCTGCGGTATGTGTTCCAGAATATCCAGCTGGCATAAAGATACGCCTTAACGCAATAAAACGGCCGCGCCCATCCGGGCGCGGCTTCTGTTTTTGTAAGATTGATTCCATCGTAAAAAACGCCGGGCTACGGCAATTTTCTTGAAAGAATGGGAAGAATCCATAGGGGAAGACGCGAAAAAGCCTGCGTGGCGGAACTGGGAAAGGACGGAAAACAGCATGGAAATAGAGCGCAAATTTTTAATCGGCGGTTATCCCGGCGGAACGCCTGACGCGCAGTACGAGATGGAACAGGGCTACCTCGCCACCGAACCCACGGTGGTCCGCATCCGGCGGGAATCCTGCGGGGCTGAAACGGCGTTTGTGCTGTGCTGCAAGGGAAAAGGAACATTGGCCCGGGAGGAAATCGAAATGGATTTGGAAAAGGACACCTACCAAAAACTGTTGAAATTGCTGCCGGTTCCCCCTGTCCGCAAACAACGGCGGGACTATATCCTATCCGGCGGCCTGCGGCTGGAATGCAACCTGGTGGAACCTGGGGCTGCCGATTCCTTTTACTATGCCGAGGTTGAGTTTCCTACCGTCGAAGCGGCGGAAGCCTTTGACCCGCCCGCGTGGCTGGGCAAGGAGGTCACCGGCGATCCCTCTTTTACCATGAAGCGCTTTTGGGAACGCCGGTGCGAAAAGGCAAAAAAATAAAAAGCGGGCCGCGGCATGCCGCG
>CABQAC010000056.1 GCA_902462035.1 uncultured Eubacteriales bacterium | reverse complement strand
ACGAATACCAAAAATTGCAGCTGCCCCGGCCGGATTTGGTCCTTTACCTGGACATGCCGGCCGCGGTCTCCCAGGTGCTGATGACCAAACGGTACCATGGGGATGAAAGTAAAAAGGATATCCACGAAAGCCATGTGGCTTTTTTGGAACAGTGCCGCGAAACGGCGCTGTACGCCGCGGACCGGCAAGGGTGGAAGAGGATCCCCTGCGCTGCGGCGGACGCCCCCCGGAGTGTGGACGAAATCGCCCGGGATGTTTTGACGGCGGTTGGGGAGGTCTTACAGTTTGCTGACATTTAAAAAGCCCGAAATTGCCGACCTTGGGTGGATGGCGCCGCTCATTGCACAGTCCGGCATGATGGGCTGCGAATATGCGCCCGGTACTTTTTTAATTTGGCAGGAAAAATACCCTACCGAGGTATGCCGGTACGGAAACTGCTTTCTTGCCAAAGGCGCGGATTATTTCGGTTTCCCGGCAGGTCCCGCGGCGGAATTGCCCGGGGCGCTGGAGGCGTTAAAGACCTATGCCATGGAGCAGGGGTTGCCGTTTCGGTTTTATGGGGTCACGCCCCAGGGGGTTGAAACGCTGGAATCCTGGATGCCTGAAAAATTTCGCTTTACGCCCCAGCGCGGGGATTGGGACTATATCTACGAGTCGTCCGATCTGGCGGAACTTCCAGGAAAAAAATACCATGGAAAACGCAACCACATTTCTCAGTTCCAGCGGTCCTTTTCTTACGAGTACGAGGACATTGGCCCTAAAAACCTGGAAGAGTGCCAGGACGCGGCCCAGCGGTGGTGTAGCTTAAACGGCTGCGAGGGCGATTACAGCCAGGAACTTGCCGCCATTCGCTTTGCGCTGCGCCATTTTGAAGAGATGCGCCTGCGTGGCGGCATGATTAAAGTGGATGGCCAGGTAGCGGCCTTTACCGTGGGTGAGGAAATCAGCCCAGAGGTGTTCGACCTTCACTTTGAAAAGGCGTTCCCCGAATACAATGGCGCGTACGCCGTGATTAACCAGGAATTTGCAAGGCGCAACCTTTTATGTTATAAATATATCAACCGCGAGGAGGACTTGGGCATCGAGGGCCTTCGAAGGGCCAAGCTGTCCTATCATCCGGCTATTTTATTGGAAAAAAATACGGCCGAATGGACGGATGATTAAAGCGGATGCGCCGTACCAACAATAAAACGATTCCGAAAGAACCGAAAGGCGGTGCGCAAGCTTGATCACTTTGGCCACAAGCGGGATGGAACGGCAGCTGGACAAACTTTGGCGCAGCTGTTTTGACGACCCTATAAAGGTGACGCGGTATTTTATGAAATACCGTTTTGTGCCGGACAACTGCCCGGTGGCCCAGGAGGGCAAAGAGGTGGTTTCGGCCTTATACCTGCTTCCCGCCAAAATTCGGATGGGCGGCAGGCTGTGCAAGGCCCAATACGTGTACGCGGCCGGCACCTTGCCTCAATACCGCAACCAGGGGCTTATGACCGCTTTGCTGAAAAAGGCGGACGAGATTGGTGCGGAAAACAATGTGGAATATACCTTTTTGGTCCCGTCCAGCCAAAGTTTGTTCCAGTACTACGAAAAAGCCGGGTATCAAACCTATTTTTATCTGCGCAAGGTCCGGCTTGACCGGGAGGAAATGACAGCGCTTGCCCAAGGCGGCAAGCCCCGGGTAGCGGCTATTTCGGACCGGCTGCTATGGTCGGTGCGAAACACCGCGTTTGCCGGCAGGCCGGGGAATGTGGTATGGGACAAACACGCGGTAGGATTCGCCGCGGATTTTCATTGCATCTGCGGCGGCGAGGTATTCTCCGCCGCGTGGGAAGGCTGCTTTGGCTACGCTTTTTTCCGGGAAAACGGCAATATTGGGGAGATTACCGAAATTGTTGCGGACGAACACACGCTGCCGGGACTTGCCTATCAGATGCTGCATGACTGCAAATGCGGTCAATTTACCTTTTGGCTGCCGGTGGGCGGAACGCTGTTCCCCGGCAGGGGCGAGGTCATGCCCTTTGGGATGATCAAACGCTATAACGGCGGGATTGAGCAGCCTTCGGGAGCCATACGGCCCTATTTGGGCCTTCATCTGGATTAAACGCCGGCACGCGGCGGGAGAGGATGATCGGAATGGTATGCGTTTTTTTGGCGGCGGGCTTTGAGGAAATAGAAGCGCTGACCGTGGTGGATGTCCTGCGCCGGGCGGACCTGGAAGTGCGCACCGTCGGCGTGGGCGGCAGACAGGTAACCGGCTCCCACGGCATTCCCGTGGTGGCCGACCTGGAGGAGCAATCCCTTGATTTTAACCGTGTGGAAATGGTTGTGCTGCCCGGCGGAATGCCGGGCGCGGCGAATTTGGAAAAATCCCCGGTGGTGACCGGCTGTTTGCGCGATTGCAGCGCGCGCGGCGGGTGGATCGCCGCCATTTGCGCCGCCCCGTCTGTGCTGGGCCATTTGGGGCTTCTCCAAGGTAAAAAGGCCACCTGTTTCCCGGGGTACGAAGGGGAGCTGGCTGGCGCGCAGGTGGCGGCGGGGCCTGTATGCACCGACGGCAGGCTGATTACCGGTAACGGGCCGGGGGCTGCGATGGCCTTCGCGCTGGAGATTGTCCGGCTGCAAAAAGGGGAAGCGCTGGCGGAGGAACTCCGGCGGGGCATGCAATGTGTGTAGCGGCGGAGAAACAAGCGCTGCGGCGAAAATACCTGGCGCTGCGCGCTTGCCTGCGCGGCCGTTCAGAAAAAAACCTTGAAATTCAGTCGCGGTTTCTCGGTTCCAGGTTTTACAGCCAGGGCGGCGCTGTGTTTCTTTATGTGTCCAAGGAGGACGAGGTCGACACCCGCGGCGTACTTTCGGCCTGCTGGGCCAACGGCCGGCGCGTGGCGGCGCCGCGCTGTATGGACGCAGAAGGCGCTATGGCGTTTTATTGGATCGCCGGCTGGGACGATTTGGTTCCGGGCCGGTTTGGGGTTTTGGAGCCGGACGCCCATTGCGCGGCGGCGGAACCGGAGCCAAGGGATGTCTGTATCGTCCCCGGACTGAGTTTTGACGCGGCGGGGTTCCGCCTGGGATATGGAAAAGGCTATTACGACCGGTTCCTATCCGGCTTCCCCGGGGACAAGGTTGGTTTTTGTTATGATCCCTGCATGGCGTGGCGGCTGCCCCGGGATGAATATGACCGGGCGGTGCATGCGGTGGTAACCGAGCATTTTATCCGGGAGATCCGCAAGGCGGCGGAACCATAGGCGTCCGCCCGGACAAGTCCCGACATTAAGATGCGGCGCCCCATAATCCGCATCAGGAAAGGCGTGACGAAGCATGAATACGCAAGACGATATCTTTTCCACTTCCCCGGGCAGCGGGGAGGAGGAGAACCCGGCGGAACTGGAGGATTTTTCGAAAAGGCGCAAGGAGAAGGTGGAAAGCTTTGTCCTGGAGCTGAAAGAACCCGAATTTGCCGCGGAAACCCCGCAACCCGCTGTGAATACGGAACAAGCAACCCTGGAAATACCCGCGGTGACCGACCCGTTCCCCGCGGTGGGCGCGGTGGATCTGCCCCAGCAGGAGGAAGTCCAAAGTTTTAGCGGCGGGGTGGCGAGCGAGTACGAAAAATACGGCCGCCAGCCGGCGCAGCCGGAAAAGCCGCCCAAACAGGTGAAGCGAAAAAAACGTAACGGCTGCCTGTATGCGATGATTTACATGGTGATCATCACCATTGTTTCCCTGGTTGCGTCCCAATACATCATAAAAGGCGCTTACGACCTGCTGGGCGCACATAAAGAGGATGGAGAGGCGACCATCACCATCACCAAGGAGAGCGATTTAAACGACGTAGTCGGTCAGCTTGCCGAAACCGGAGTGGTGAAGGAACCCTTTTTCTTCAAGCTTTATGCTTCGATGACCAAGGCGAAATTTCTGCCCGGCACCTATAATATTTCCACAAACCTGGATTACGAGGCGATTTTGAACGAGCTGCAGCAGAACGCCAACCGTTTGGATAAAGTCAGCATTACCTTTATCGAGGGCTGCACCATCGATCAAATCGGCAACCAGCTGGAGGACGCCAACGTCTGCACCAAGGAAGATTTTATGAATATTGTCACAACAGGCAATTTCCAGAATTACAGCTTCATCGCCAGCATTTCAAACCCAACCGACCGCATCTATACGCTGGAAGGATATCTGTTCCCGGACACCTACGAATTTTATTTGTACGAAAACCCAAAAACCGTCATTCAAAAATTCCTGAACAACTATAACAGAAAGATCACGGCGGAAATGCTGGAACGGGCCGATGATTTGGGTATGACCATGGACCAGGTGCTGACCTTGGCTTCCATCATCGAAAAAGAAGCCGCCAACGACACCGACAGGCGCAAAGTTTCGTCCGTATTCCACAACCGCCTGAAAAATCCAGCGACCTATCCCAAGCTGGAATCCAATACCACGGACTATTATCCCTATACCAAGGACACCATGCCGGAGGGGTACCAAAGCAAGTATAACACCTATCAAATTCAGGGGCTGCCGCCCGGGCCTATTTGCAGCCCGAGTTTAAGCGCCATTAACGCCGCGCTGTACCCGGCAACCACAAAGTATTACTTTTTCAACATGGACATCAACGGCAAAGCGTATTATGCCGCCACGCTGGCGGAACATGAACGCAACCTGCAGACTGCCAGCCAGGTCCAAAAGGCCGAGCCGGCCTCCTCCCAAGCGCAGGATCCCCCTGCGACGGCGGACTAAACGCACGGTTACGGAGCCGCAACCCAACGGTTTGCGGCTCCGTTTTTATGGGGAAAGGGTGTTTTATAATGATTCAGACTCCGGAACTGCTCTCTCCGGCCGGGGATTTGTCACGGCTGCGGGCCGCAGTGGACTTTGGGGCCAGCGCGGTTTATCTGGCGGGAAAGGATTTCGGCATGCGGACTTCGTGCGCCAACTTTACGAAAGACGCGCTGGCGCAGGGAATCGGTTACGCGCACGAGAAGGGCGCGCGGGTGTACCTTGCTTGCAATACCGTCCCCTTTCCGGAGGAAATGGATTCTCTGGCCGCGTTTGCGCGGGAAGCGGCTGAATTGGGGGTAGACGCGTTTATCGTGTCTGACCTGGGGGCATTTCGCGCCGTCCGCAGGGCTGTACCGCGCGCTGTGATGCACATATCCACCCAGGCCGGGGTGTCGAACCACGAGACGGCCTGTTTGCTGTACGAACTGGGCGCCAGCCGGGTGATTTTGGCCAGGGAGCTTCGTTTGGAGCAGATTGCCGCCATCCGGGCCAAGACGCCGCCAAAACTCGAATTGGAGGCGTTTGTTCACGGTTCCATGTGTTTGTCGGTTTCTGGAAGATGCGTCATATCCGATTACTTGACCGGCCGGGGCGCCAACCATGGGGACTGTGCCCAGCCCTGCCGTTGGAAATACCGGCTGGAGGAGGAAAAAAGGCCTGGGCAATACCTGCCGGTGGCGGAGGAGGACGGTTTTACCTATCTGCTCAATTCCAAGGATTTGTGTATGATCCGCCATTTGCCGCAATTGATTCAAACAGGCGTAACCAGTTTAAAAATTGAAGGACGGGCCAAAACGGCTTATTATGCCGCGGTGACGGCCAACGCGTACCGCAGGGCCATCCAGGAATGGAACGCCCATCCCGGCATAGACCGCCTGCCGGATTGGGTGGCGGAAGAGCTGGAAAAGGTGGGTCACCGCCCTTACTCTACCGGGTTTTATTTGGGCGGCGCGCCCGGCCAGTCGCCCGGCCAGGGCGGCTCGCTCCAAAGCTGGGAGGTATGCGGCGTTTGCACCGGCTGGGAAAACGGCTTGCTGCGTGTTTCTCAGCGCAACCGTTTTTTTGAGGGGGATTTGCTCGAAGCGCTGGAACCCGGCGGCGGGCGGGAACCGGTGACAATAACGGTGCGGGAACTGCAAAACGAATCCCACCAGCCCATAGGTTCCGCGCCCCATGCGGCTATGACCGTATATTTCTGTTCCAGCCGCCCCTTTGCGCCCGGAACTTTTTTACGGCGGAAGGTGGACCGCCCATAGCCGGCTGCCGGTGTTCCGGCGCCAAAAGAAAAAACGGCTATGGAAAAACAAAAGCGCCGCTGTGCTCCGATGGTAAATATTTGAGCGCCCCCGGGGAATAATAAGGCAATCCAAACGATTGCCGGTTGTCCCCCGGGGGCGTTTTGTGTTTGCGTCCGCCCAGAATCCGGATCAAATACGAGGCCCCATACGCATCGCGTGATTGTGGGCTGCCAATCTTCCGGCTTATGCGAAAGGGTGATACCTTGATGATGAAGAAAAGAACGGTTGTCGCGTTTTGCGCTATGATGGCGCTGACCATCGGCCTAGCCTTCCGTGTATTGTCCTTGTCCCAGGGGGAGCAGCTGGCCCAGGCGGCGGAACTGCAAAGCACCTATACCCTGCGTATCCCAGGGTCCAGGGGCACGGTGTTCGATACCCGCATGCGGCCGATGACCAATACCGATGCTTTGTACAAGGCCGCCATCGTGTCCACGCCGGAATCGCTTCAGTTTGTATCTGCCCATTTTTCGGGGGAGGAAGCCGCCGCCATCCGAGAACGGATGGCCAAGGGAAAACCCATCCTAGTCAACCTGCCCGGCCCGGCCGAGCCCTGCGACGGCGTCCAGGTTTTCCGCACTACCTCAGGCGCCAATCCGGCTGTGGCGGCCCAGACGCTGGGGTATTTAAACGGGGACGGGGATGCGGTATCCGGTATTCAAAAGGCGTATGACGATTGGCTTTCCGCCGCAGGGGAGGATACCATGGTGCGCTATAAGGTGGACGCGCTGGGCCGGACGCTGACCGGCGAACAGCCGGAAATCGAGCATTACACGGCGGAAAACCAGCAGGGCGTCGTGCTGACGTTGGACCAGCGTCTGCAAACCATTGCCGAGGAAGTGGCGAAGGAAACGATGAAGACCGGCGCCGTCGTTATATTGGAAGTGCCCACCGCGGAAATTCGCGCTATGGTAAGCGTTCCCACCTTTACAGTGGAAAATTTGCAGGAAAGTTTGGAAAACCCCGACGGGCCTTTGGTCAACCGCGCGCTTTCTCCCTATAACCTGGGGTCAATCTTCAAACTGGTGTCCGCGGCGGCGGCCATGGAAACCGGAAACGATCAGATGGTCTACCTGTGCGAGGGCACGACCGAATATGCGGGGCATACCTTTCAGTGCATCGGCGCGACCAAACACGGCGAGGTCAATCTGCAGCGCGCCCTTTCCGTTTCCTGCAACTGCTATTTTATCAATCTTTCCCCCCGTATCGGGGGCAAAACGCTGTTGGAAATGGCGGGCCGGCTGGGTTTTGGCAAAAACTATTCTCTGGCTTCCGGGATTGAAAATCAAAAGGGCACGCTGCCTACGGCGGATTCGCTGCAGGCGCCGGCGGCTCTTGCCAATTTTTCGTTCGGCCAGGGGGATTTGATGGCTACCCCCCTGCAAATTGCGGCGCTGGTCAACGCCATCGTCAACCAGGGCGATTATATGCAGCCCCGGCTGATGGAACGTACCACAGGACCGGACGGGGAAACGGTTCGCCGCTATGAAAGCGCGCCCGCCACCCGCGCCATGCAAAAGGAAACGGCCCAGGCATTGAAGGACTATATGGTACAGACGGTCATGGCCGGAACCGCGGGGACCGGACGCCCGGAGGACGGCGGCGCGGGCGCGAAAACCGCCACTGCCGAGACGGGTTGGATCAAGAACGGCCATTCGGTGATTCAGGCGTGGTTTGCGGGCTTCTTCCCCGCCGAACAGCCCCGCTATGTGGTCGTGGTGCTGGCTGAAGACGGAAAAACCGGCAGCGGAACCTGCGGCCCGATTTTTAAAAAAATTGTGGACCGGATCAACAACGAACTGGGCGCGGAATTGGGCTTGCGATAATTGACAACCGGCGAAAATAGGAATATAATAAAACAAATAGAAGAAGCATGGATGGGGAAATCCTGTGGAACCCGGATTCAGAGAGAAAGCCGCTTGCTGCAAGGCTTTTTCCGGCGCACGCAAGGATGCCGCCCCGGAGCTCTGCCGTGACAAACGGCGGCGTCTCCCCGCGTTAAGGGGCGAAAGTGGCGCCGTAAGGCGTAATTTGGGTGGTACCGCGGATTTTTTCGTCCCATGTTTGGTGATGAAAAAGTCCTTTTTTTGTGTGGGAAGCCCTGCCTTTGCGCCACGCCGAAAAGCCGGTCAGGAGAATGAAGCGCGTCCGATTGGTTCTTATTATAAAAGTTGGCTCTGCCAAACCGGACAAGGCCTTCCGGCTTACTGAGAAAGGATGATCATCAAGATGGAATGGACGGGACTGAACGAACTGCGGGAGAAATACTTGTCTTTTTTTGAATCCAAGGGGCATTTGCGGCTGCCCAGCTTTTCGCTGGTACCGCAAAACGACAAAAGTTTACTGCTGATCAATTCGGGCATGGCGCCGATGAAGAAATACTTCACCGGCGAAATTACGCCCCCCCGCAAGCGGGTCACCACCTGCCAAAAGTGCATCCGCACCCCGGATATCGAGCGGGTTGGTATCACCGCCCGGCACGGCACGTACTTCGAGATGCTGGGGAATTTTTCGTTTGGCGACTATTTTAAACACGAAGCCACCCGCTGGGCGTGGGAGTTCTTTACCGAAGTGTTAAAAATGCCTAAGGAGCGGCTGTGGTGCTCCATTTACCAGGACGACGACGAGGCTTTTGACATTTGGACCAAGGAGGTCGGGGTGGATCCTTCCCATATCGTCCGGCTGGGCAAGGAAGATAACTTTTGGGAGCACGGATCCGGACCTTGCGGCCCCTGTTCCGAAATTTATTTTGACCGCGGCGAGAAGTACGGCTGCGGGTCGCCCACCTGCGGCGTTGGCTGTGACTGCGACCGGTTTGTGGAAGTTTGGAACCTGGTGTTCACCCAGTTTGAAAACGACGGCAAGGGCAATTATACGCCCCTGGACCACCCGAATATTGATACCGGCATGGGTCTGGAGCGCCTTGCCTGCGTGATGCAGGGGGTCGACAACCTGTTTTTGACCGATACCATTCAGAACATTATGAAAAAGGTCAGCGAGATTTCCGGCGTATCGTATGGCGCGGGGGAGAAGTCCGATATTTCCCTGCGGGTGATTACCGATCATATCCGCAGTACTACCTTTATGATCAGCGACGGTATTATGCCTTCCAACGCGGGCCGGGGCTACGTGCTTCGCCGGCTGCTCCGCCGGGCGGCCCGGCACGGCAGGCTGCTGGGGATTAACCGGCTGTTCCTTGCCCAGCTGTGCGAAACGGTTATTGAAGAAAACCGCACCGCTTACCCGCAGCTGGTGGAAAAGAAAGAATTTATTCAAAAGGTTATCGCGGTGGAGGAAGAAAGCTTTGCCCGGACCATCGATCAGGGCATGGCGCTGCTGGGCGATATGATCGATTCTGCCGCTACCGATACCCTTTCGGGGGAGGATGCCTTTAAGCTAAACGACACATATGGATTTCCCATTGACCTGACCAAGGAAATTTTGGCGGAAAAGGGTATGAAGGTGGATGAGGAACGTTTCCAGGAACTGATGAAGCGCCAAAAAGAAACAGCCCGCGCCGCGCGGAAAAAATCCGATGGGGAATCCTGGGCCAGCGATTCCGCCGCGCTCGAACAAGTGGCGGCCACCCGGTTTACCGGGTACGCTTCCATGTCGGGCGAGGCAAAAATCCTGGCGGTTCTCCACGACGGGGCGCGTACCGATGCCGCGTCCGAAGGGGATGAAGCTGTCCTGATTTTGGATCAGACCCCCT
>CABQAC010000055.1 GCA_902462035.1 uncultured Eubacteriales bacterium | reverse complement strand
GAAAGGCCCGTATCTTCCCCAGGCCCGCGGGAGGGAACAGGCGTCCGGGGCAGTTCTTCCACCGCCGCGCAGGTTACAGGCAGCGCAACGGCCCGGCTGCTGGTAAAGCCTTGGGCGGAAACGCGGAATCCATCCGCCGCCCCCAAAGAATGAAAATAAAGGCGGACCACCGGGTGCGTCCCCGGCGGAAGGGACCCCTCACCACCGGTATAATCGCAGAAAACAGCGGTTACCCTGCCGCCGGTATCCGCCACGGCCAATGTTCCACGGACGCCGCTTAAATCGCTGCGGTAGCGGTCAAACGACAAACCCGCGGCGTTATAATCCACCACAATGGTAAAAGAGGCCAGCGGATCGGGGCCTGGAGAATCGACGGACACCTGCAGGCAGACGCTGTCCTTTTCCCGGGACACGGACGCGCGCACCACCGCGGGCTGCTGGGCGGCCACAGGGAAAGCCAGCCATCCCCACGCCAGCGCGCAAGCGGCAAGCAAGCACCAGCGCCGTTTCATCCACGATTCCCCCCTGAATCCGCCCGTTCCGACAAAAAGCTCTTGAAGATATCATACTCATGTTACGGCAGACTTTCAACCATTTTTCCTGTTTTTTTCCGCGCGCTATGCTATAATAACTATAAAAAACCGCCGGGGCAGGGCGGCAGCCGTTCCCCATTTTCCCCTTCCGCCCGGCGGACTGCGAACAAAATTGGACCAACCAGTCAGGGAAAGGAGTGGCCGCCGTGGAAAATTTTCCGGAATGGCTGCAAAAACTGTTAACAGAGGTGGGCGCGTGGATGAAGGCGACGCTGCCCGGGCTTTTGCAGGCGCTGATCGTTCTGGTGGTGGGCTGGTGGCTGTGCAGCCTGCTGACCTCGCTGCTTTCGAGGACGCTGAAGAAGGGCAAGGCGGACGAGGGGGTGCGGTCCTTCGTCTGCTCCCTGTGCAAAACGCTGCTGCGCAGCATCGTCGTCATTTCGGCTGCGGCAACCCTTGGGGTCAACGTCACTTCCATCGTCACCGCGTTGGGCGCGGCGGGGGTGACGGCGGGCCTTGCGCTGAAGGACAGTCTGTCGAACTTCGCAAGCGGCGTTATCATCATGTTTACCAAACCCTTTAAAGTGGGGGATTTTCTGGAGGTGGATTCCCTGACCGGTACGGTCAAGCAGATCGACCTGATGTACACCACCTTGCTGACGGTGGACAACAAGGCGATTCTAATGCCCAACTCCCTGGTTACAGGCAATAAGATCATCAACTACACCGCCCAGCCCATCCGGCGGCTCGACTTGGAATTTTCCGTGGCGTACAGCACCGACCTGTCCTATGCCAGGCAAGTGCTGGAGCAAACGGTGGCCAAATGCCCTTTGGCGCTGCGCCAGCCCGCGCCGGTCTTTGGCGTAAGCGGCCATAAGGACAGCGCCGTGACGATACTGGCCATGGTTTGGTGCGACGCGCCGAACTTTTTGGCCTTAAAATTCCAACTGCTCGAACAGGTCAAGGACGCGTTCGAGCAAGCCGGAATTTCCATCCCCTTTCCCCAGCTGGACGTTCACTTTGAAACCGAACGAAAGAATTGTTAACTTTTTGATGTTCCCCCTTGAAATGGCCACTCGCTCGGTATACAATAGGGGCGGAAAATGTTTTCCAGACAAAAGGAAATATTTTCTGAAATGCGGGCGCATAATAATGGCGGCGCTCCCCATCAAAAGCCAACAAAACAACAACGTGTAAGATGACAGGAGGAATTATCGATGGAACGGTATGTATGCGACGTTTGCGGTTATGTTTACGATCCTGCGGCCGGAGATCCGGACAACGGCATCGCCCCCGGCACGCCTTTCGAGGATTTGCCCGACGATTGGGTTTGCCCTTTGTGCGGCGTGGGGAAGGACATGTTTAACAAGGCCTGATTCGGCAAAATGATGGGAGTCTAACAAATATGAGTGTTATCAAACTGGCGGACCAGATTTATTCGGTAGGGGTGCTGAACCCCTCCCTGCGGGTGTTTGACATTGTGATGGAGTCGCGCTACGGCACCAGCTACAACGCTTACCTGATCACCGGGGAAAAGAACGTTCTGGTGGAAACCGTGCACAGCGACTTTTTTGACGAGTACCTGCAAAACATTCAGAGCGTGGTACCCGTGGAAAAGATCGATTACCTGATCATGAACCACACCGAGCCCGACCATTCGGGCAGCATTGCGCGGCTGCTGCAGGTATGCCCCAACCTGACCGTGGTGTGTACCGCCGCCGCCCACAAATACCTTCAGAATATTACGAACCGGTCCTATCAGGTCAAGGTGGTAAAGGACGGGGAGGAACTGGCCCTGCCGGGGCGGACGCTCCGTTTTTTGGTTTCGCCCATGCTGCACTGGCCGGACTCGATGTTTACCTACATTCCGGACACGCAAACGGCGTTTACCTGCGATTTTCTCGGCGCGCATTTCTGTGAACCCCAGATGCTCGACCGGCACATCCGGTATCCAGCGGCATACGAAGGCGAGTTCGCCTATTATTACAACTGTATTTTCGGCCCCTTTAAGCCCTTTGTACTCAGCGGGCTGAAAAAGCTCGAAGGGCTGCCCATCCAAATGGTCTGCCCCAGCCACGGCCCGGTGCTGGTGGACTTTATCCCCGAACGGATGGCCCAGTACGAAGCGTGGTCCCAGCCCGCCGCGAAGGCCGGACGCAAGGCGGTCATCGCCTATGCCACCGCCTACGGCTACACGGGCAAAATTGCCGAATCCATGTTCCGTGCCATCACCGAACGGACCGATTGCTCCGCCGTGCTGGTGGATATGGTCAAAAACCCTGTGGCGGATACCGCGGAAAAGATCGCCGAAGCGGACGTGCTGCTTGTAGGCGCCTGCACCATCAACCGGGACGCGCCGGGCATCGTGTGGGACGTGCTCAGCAGAATTGACGCGGTCAATACCAAGGGCAAGGCCGCCGGGGCCTTCGGCTCCTATGGGTGGAGCGGCGAGGCCGGCGAAATGATGCGGACCCGGCTGCAGCAACTGAAGTTTTCCGTGCCGGACGAACCTTACCGCGTGGTATTTAGCCCCACCGAAGCGGATCTGGCCGCGGCGGGGGACTATGCGGTACGAGTTGTGGAAATGGCCAAATAACTAAGGACAGCGCAAAACCGTTTCGCCGCCCAATGGCCGCAAAACGGTTTTCGTTTTGTTTGGGAAGGATCCTGAATGGAAAAGGAGTATGATCCATGAACGCGGAAATTTTATGCGTGGGCACCGAACTGCTGCTGGGCGATATCGTCAACACCAACGCGGCTTATATCGCCAAAGAGCTTGCCGCGGCGGGCATCAACGTGTACCATCAGTCGGTCGTGGGCGACAATCCCAGCCGGTTGAAGGAAAGCCTGCGGCATGCGCTGGCGCAAAACGATTGTGTTATCACCACCGGCGGGCTGGGCCCCACCTACGACGATTTGACCAAAGAAACGGTAGCCGAGCTGTTCGGCCTTCCCATGGTGGTGGATCAGGATTCGCTCCAGTTCATCATGGGCTTTTTTAAAAAAATTGGCCGCCCCATGACCGAGAACAACAAAAAGCAGGCGCTGATGCCAAAGGGCGCCACGGTATTCCGCAACGATAACGGCACCGCGCCGGGCCTTGCGGTGGAACAGGACGGCAAAATTGCGGTGCTTTTGCCCGGCCCCCCGCGGGAGATGGAACCCATGTTCCGGGACCAGGTCATGCCATACCTGCAAAAATTTTCGGACCACGTGCTCGCCTCCCGGAATATCCATATTTTCGGCGTAGGCGAGTCGGCGGTGGAGCAAGAGCTGCGGGAGATGATGACCTCGCAGCAGAATCCTACCGTGGCGCCTTACGCCAAGGACGGCGAGGTTTTGCTGCGGGTGACCGCCAGCGCCCCTACCCGGGAGGAAGCGCTGCGGCTGACCGAGCCCACCGTGGCGGAAATCAAACGCCGGTATGGGGACGCAATTTACGGCGTGGATATCGGTTCGCTGCAGGCGGCGGTGGTCAAGCTGTACCGGGAAAAGGGGCTGACCCTTTCGACGGCGGAAAGCTGCACCGGGGGGCTTGTTTCCAAACGACTGACCGAAATTCCAGGCAGTTCCCAAGTTTATTTGGGCGGGGTATGCTCTTATTCCAACGAAATGAAGCAGCGTGTGCTGGGCGTCAGCGCCCAGACCCTTGCCGAATATGGCGCGGTGAGCCGTCAGACCGCCCGGGAAATGGCCAAAGGCGCCCGGCGGTGCGGCGGTGCCGACGTAGGCGTTGCCACCACCGGCATTGCGGGACCCGGCGGCGGCACCAAAGAAAAGCCGGTGGGACTTGTTTATGTAGCGGTGGACAGCGCGGCCTTTTCCACGGTATTGGAACTGACGCTGGGCCGCGGATACAAGGAGGAGCGGGAATATATCCGGTACGTGGCGTCCTCTCACGCGCTGCATTTGGCGCTGGCCGCGGCACAAAAAAATTGATTTCACCGGTATTTCCCCAAAATCCGGTATAAAGTTAAAATCCGCTTGATTTGCCCCTTGCTTTTTTTAACCGGATATGGTACAATGTCCAAGCGCTTTAAAAAGCGCTCATGCGCCAGTAGCTCAGCCGGATAGAGTGTTTGGCTACGAACCAAAAGGTCGGGGGTTCGAGTCCCTCCTGGCGCGCCACGTCGCCGCGAACAATGCATTGTTCGCGGCGACTTTTCTTTTGGAACAGCTGCCGGCTTGCTCATCCCTCCGCAAAAGGTCACGCGCACGCCGCCTGTTCGCCGCCAACCATTTGCGGGTTGCGGAAGTCCGCGTCGCCCCTTATAAAATGGAATCGATCATTTTTGTCTTTCCTTTACCTGTTAAGCTACATTTTGCCCAGCAGCACATGGGGCGGATATGTAGCTTAATTTTTTTGAAACCCCCATGATATATGAATTCTTGGAAATTATCATGGGGGTCTTGTTATTTGATACCGGGTCCTTTTACTTGACCCAAACCTTTTAAAATCCGTTCCCGCTGGGGCTTACCGAAGAAACCGAATGATCGCAGCTGGAAATGCCATGCGCCAGATAATCCGCCATATCCATCTTTAATTTGCGGATAATGGGAAGGACATCCGCCCAACTATCGTAATGCCCGCCTTTGACGTCGGCCATTACCGCATCCATCAGGTCGATTTGGTGTTGCATTAAGGTCACCCATTTGTCGATTCCCCACTGCGGGTTGATTCGGTGCATGCAGTCCGCAATCTCATGAACTTTCCTCTGAAGCTCTTGCCTGATCGTGTTCTGGTCCGCGCCATTGCAGAAAACGCCGTCTATATACCGAACAAATAGATTATTCCCATCGTAAACCGCCTTTGCCAATTCTTTGACATATGGGGAATTCACCGAATTTTGCATGATCAATTGGAATGTCTTAGGCGAAGACAGCAATTTTTTGCGTACCACATCCAGGCTAGAAGAATGCTGGGCTACCGAAATAATATATAATACCTGCCACAACAAAAGATCGGCGGTGTTTTCGTAAATCGCCTTTCGTAATTGCTGCAGTTCCTGCTCCGTATACAATGCTATTCCCTCCTTACATTCCCAAGATATGTATTTTTTTGCGGTTTGTTACACCGCGCGGGCGCAAGAAGTCTATATTTTGAAATATTTTTCAGCAAATAAAGTTTCCGTCCGGTTTTCGGTCTATTCAATATACCCGCTTTTCGCAGCTCGGATGCGAAACGAACGGCGCCAAGTAATGCGGACAACGTAAAAGGCCCCCTGATGTAGGAAACAAGACCACATCAGGAGGCTTTTGTCTATTGTTCGTTTTTACCGGGCCGGTTTACCGTCCCTAGCAGGGGTTATATTCGCAAATAAACAGGAATACCGGTTTGTCAAACCTGGCCGATCGGTACGAATCTTTACCGCAGGCTTTCCCTTGCCAACCGTTCCAGCCCCGGAACATCGGAAAGGGAAACCGCGCCCCGGGAAAGCACAACCAGCCCTTCGGACTGAAAATAACGGAGCATCCGGGTAACCACCTCCCTGGCTGACCCCAGCTGGCGGGCAATCTCCTCGTGGGTTGCCACAATCCGATCGGTGTACTCCAGGGCGCGCTCCTCCAGCAAAAAGGCGGCCAAACGGCTGTCCAGCCGTTTGAACAGCACCTGGTCCATCAGCCACATCACATCGGAAAACCGCGCGGCCATTATTTCACTCGTATAATTGGCCACGGCGGCCGACTGGTCCATCAGCTGCTGGTACAAGGGCGCTGGGATTTGATAAAAGGAGGTTTCCCGCTCCGCTTCCACCGCGACGTCGAAGTCCACGCCGCGCAGGATGCAGGAAGCGGAAAGCAGGCACAAATCCCGGTCCAGCAGCCGGTATAAGGTAATCTCCCGCCCGGAATCCGACCGGGCGAAAACCCGCAGCTGGCCTTCGGTCACCAACAGCAAGCCCACGCAATCCTCCGACCCGTTGTGCAGCAGCGTTCCCTTGGCTACCGTTCGCCGGACAGCGGCTTGTTCCAACCACTCCTGCTGGGAAACGCTCAGCGCGTCCCAAAACGGAAAATAATCTGACAGGGCCATCATGCCGTTCCTCCTTACGCTACAAGATATTTGAACCGCAGACCCCTCCGGCACGAAAAAACATGCCGGGAAGCCGTACGACAGACCGGGGCTTCCAGCGCCCCGCATCGGTTGCCAGCCATTTTTCCCGGTTTTATATCCCGATTCGGCACCATTATACCATACCGGCTATTCTACCGCAAACCGCGCCGTTTTGGCATGGGGCGACACGGTTTTTCATATATATGCACCAGAAAAGGAAGGAGGCGTCCCCATGATGAACAGCATGGATTTTCAGATCGAGACCGTGACCTTAAAGGAGGACATGAACCACAAGGGCAAAGTGGTGCTGCGCTACCGCATCGATTACCCCAGGTGCCGTTCCCGTCGTTTTTCCGCCGCCGCTGCCGGAATGAACGAGCTTTACCGGAAACGGGCGCTGCTGTTCCAGCGGTACTGCCGGAAAAAGCTGTTTCCCCTGGCGGCGGAGCAGTATGAATACGCCATTGCGAATAAATTCCCCCTCATGACCTACGAGGCGGAGCGCAAATTTACCCTGACCTACCTGGCGGGGTGTGCGGCAAGCCTGTATACCGACGAATACGTCTTCACCGGCGGCGCCCACGGCAACACGGTGCGCCGGGCGGAAACTTGGAACCTGAAAAACGGAAAGCGGATGGCCTTGCAGCAGTTTTTTACCCGCCCCAGCTACCGCGGAACCATTTTTCGGGTAATCGAGCGCCAAATGGAAAAACAGCTGAAAGAAAATCCCACCGCCTATTTTGACAATGACAAAACCGCCATCCGGGAGGAATTTGACCCCCAGCAGTTTTACCTTTGCGCAACCGGCGTTGTGGTATACTACCAGCATTACGACATCGCACCCTATTCTTCCGGCATACCCGCCTTTGTCATCCCATTTGGCGGGGGCTTGGTACGCAAACCGCGCTGCGGCCCCGGGGAACATTAGGCGAACAGCGGGCAGCGCGGTTCGGCGCCCGCTGTTTTAACGTTTTCTTAACAATGCCAGCCGCTTGTTTGACGTTTTTTTAATGGCATAATCCCCTATAATGAAATAGAAATCTCTTTTTTGGATCGGGTTAAATCTTTTGCAGGTAGCTGCGAACCTGGCGGCGGTTTGTAAAGCGGACCATTGTGATATCCCCCGCTTCTTCCAGCAGCGACTGAATGGTTAAACGATTTTTTCGATTAAACCGCCACGCATCGCGCAAAAAGCGGACGCCAAGCTTGTTGATACACTGGTCCGGCATATCCGGGCGCGCTTTATTGCGGTATTTGATCGCTCGCTTTATAATATGGAGCGTGCATGCGACCGGCGGGAACTCGAACCAAAACACGGTATCGGCATATGGCAGCCTTTGGCTTAGCGACCGGATGTTATTTCCTTCAATAATCCAGCGTTCCTTTTTTGCCTCTGCAAGAACGGCTGTCTCAAACGTATCCCGCGGGGTCACTTCCCAGCAGCCGCGCCAATAAATCTTATCGATATGCACGAGCGGAAGCCCCGTTTTTTGGGATAATTTCTCGGAAAAAGTCGTTTTCCCCGCGCCGTTGCTGCCGATCACCAGAACCCGTTCCACGGTCAGGCCTCCTCGCTTTTCTTCACCGCCCGGCTAAAAACTTGGGCCGCTGCGTACATTTTACCATAAGTCCCCCATCATTTCTCCCACTTAAATATTTTCCGCGAAAAGTTCCCGTTTCGCCCACTCGACAAGGGCCTGCTTTTTGGCTATCATAAAGCAAGGGCCAAAACCAGATCGAGACGGCCCGGCAGGAGGTTTTCGGGATGCGTGGAACACGACGCCGCGCCAAATGGCTGCGCCACTGGGCGGTATTTTCCCTGCGGGATACGCTGATTACCCTTGGCTGCCTGGCCGGCGCAACTTTGGCCGGCCTGGCGATGGGGGAAATTTTTTACGATAAAACCAATGTGATTGTCATCTACGTACTGGCGGTGGCCCTCATCTCCCGGTTCACGGCAGGTTATTTTTACGGTTCCGCCGCGTCGCTGGCCAGCGTGGCGCTGATGAACTTTTTCTTTGCGTACCCTTACTATGAGCTAAACTTTTCCATCGCGGGCTATCCCATATCCTTTACCACCATGCTGGCCACTTCCTTTATCATCAGCACCCTGACCATCCGGGTGCGGGAACAGTCGGCCATCCTGCGGGAGGCGGAAAAGGAACAAATGCGCAGCAATCTGCTGCGGGCCATTTCCCACGACCTGCGGACCCCGCTGACCGGTATTCTGGGCGCAAGCAGCACCTTGCTGGAAAGCGGGGACCAACTGGACGCGGGGACCCGCGACCGGCTGCTGGGCAACATGAAAGAGGATTCCCAATGGCTGATCCGCATGGTGGAGAATCTGCTCTCGGTCACCCGCATCAGCGGGGAAACCGCCACGGTACAAAAGCAACCGGAGGCGGTGGAGGAGATTGTGGGCGAGGCCATTGCCCGGGTACGCAGCCGGTATCCGGGACAAGCCATACATGTCCGGGTGCCGGATGAACTGCTGATGGCGGATATGGATGCCACCTTGATCGAACAGGTCATCATCAACCTGGTGGAAAACGCTGTCAAGCATGCGTCGGCCAGCGACATTGCCCTGATTGTAACCCAGCAGAAGGACGCCGCCCTGTTCCAGGTTGCCGACAACGGCCGCGGCTTGGCGGCGGAGGAAATGCCCGCGCTGTTCCAGGGCGGGCCATCCGCCTTGGGGAACCGGGCGGATTCCACCCGGGGCATGGGAATTGGACTTTCCATCTGCCAATCCATTGTCAAAGCGCACGGCGGCGCCATTTGGGCGGAAAACCAGCCGGGGGGCGGGGCGCTGTTTTCCTTTACTTTGCCAATACAAGGAGGCGCAAACCATGAATAAGCCCACGGTTTTGATCGTGGAGGACGAACGGGGCATCAGCAGCTTTATCGCCGCTACGCTGACGGCCAACGGTTACCGGCCGGCGCAGGCTTCTACGGTAGGGGAAGCCGCTGCCTTCGTCACCTCCCAGTGCCCCGATTTGGTGCTGCTCGATTTGGGACTGCCTGGCCAGGATGGGTTGACGCTATTGAAAAAGATGCGGGAATGGTCACAAATTCCGGTGGTGGTGGTCTCTGCCCGGGACCGGGAGCGAGAAAAGGTGGAAGCCCTCGATTTGGGCGCGGACGATTATATCACCAAGCCCTTCGGCACCGCGGAGCTGCTGGCGCGCATGCGCGCGGCGTTGCGCCG
>CABQAC010000054.1 GCA_902462035.1 uncultured Eubacteriales bacterium | reverse complement strand
TGAGTTGACCCTTCTAGGGCCTGAGCAAACCACTAGTTTACTAGTGGTTATGATTGCACAAATAAGAAAGAACATCCCGCCTTTCCGGCCATGCCGCGCCGGAGGGTGGTTTCCGTCGCCGCGTAACCGGCAGGGGGTTCCATGGAGTGCGAAGGCAGTCGACTTTTTTTCTTTTTGGTGATATAATGAACCGCAGAATATCCCCAGAATTTTGTAAAATACGGGAGGGAACGAGCCATGGAATACCGGCAGATCGGCAAAACGGGCAAACAGAGCAGCGTGATCGGACTTGGGTGCGAAAACTTGGACGGCAAACCCTTCGAGCAGGTGAAGCAAACCATCCAAGCGGCGCTGGAATGCGGCGTCAACCAATTCGACGTGTTTATGCCCGGCAGGCAGGTTCGGGAAAATATTGCTAAAGCGCTGGGCGGCCAACGCAAAGACGTTATGATTCAGGGCCACATCGGTTCCACCGATTTGCGCCAGCAGTACGACATCAGCCGCGACATGGCCGTCGTGCGCCGCTATTTCGAGGATCTTCTGCGCATTTTCGGCTATATTGATTTCGGCATGATGTTCTTTATCGACTCCGAGGAAGATTATAAAGGTGTGTTCGAAACGCCGTTTGCGGATTATGTCCAAACGCTCCAGCAGAAGGGGGATATCCGCCACATCGGTTTCAGCTCCCATAACCCCGCCATGGCCGCCCGCGTCATTGAAACCGGGCTGCCGGAAATGATGATGTTTAGCATCAACCTGGCGTTCGACCTGTATCCAATGGGGATGAATACGCTCAGCCAGCTTCATCAGGGGCTTGACGCGGCGGCGTTCCGCGGGCTGGACCCTAAACGCGCGGCGCTATACAAGCTGTGCGAGCAAAAGGGCGTGGGCATAACGGTGATGAAAACGCTGGGCGCCGGCAAATTGATTTCACCCGAGCATTCTCCCTTCAAAAAGCCGATGACAGTGGCCCAATGTATCCATTATGCCTTAACCCGCCCCGCCGTGGCCAGCGTGATGCTGGGATGCCAGACCCGGGCAGAGGTACTGGACGCGGTAAAATACCTGGATATGGACGACAGCGAACGCGATTACGCTCCTATTATGGATACGCTGCGCAACGATTTTAAGGGAAACTGTGTTTATTGCAGCCATTGCCAGCCCTGCCCTGCCGGAATCGATATCGCGGCGGTGAATAAGTATTTGGACATCGCCCGGCTGGACGAGTCCAACATTCCGCCGTCCATCCGGTCCCACTATGCGGGGCTTGCCCATAACGGCAAGGATTGTGCCGGCTGCGGCAGCTGCGAAAAGCGCTGCCCCTTCGGTGTGCCGGTCATCCGCAACATGGCGGCCGCCGCGCGTCTTTTCGAGTAAAAATAGACCGTTGAAAGAAGCGAAAACAGACGGAATCCTTTTCCGTCACGCCTCCGGCTGGCTGCGGCTGTTTAGCCATTGCTCAAATTCTGGCGTGGGAAGGGGCTTTGAAAAGATATACCCCTGAACCTGGTCGCAGCCGATTTGCCGCAGGAAACGCAGCTGCTCCCCGGTTTCAATCCCCTCGGCCACAATATGCACGCCAATCTCTTTAGACAGTTGTATAATCGAAACAATAACCTTTTGGGCCTTGGCGCTTTCCACATCAAGGAAAAACCGGCGGTCCAGCTTAATCACGTCCACGTCGAACTCCATCAGCAGGCCCAGGGAGGAATACCCCGCGCCGAAATCGTCCAGCGAACAGAGGAAGCCCATTTCGTGCATGCGGCGAATCTGCTCCTTTACCTGCGCAATGCCTTGGTCGTCAAAAAAGATCGATTCGGTCAGCTCCATTTCGATCAGCCCCCGGGGAATGCGGTATTGCTGGGCGATCTCGTAAAACGGTTCCAAACAGTCCGTCCGCTGAAAATGCTGGCGGGACAGGTTGATCGAAACAGGAAACGTTTCCGCGCCGCAGTCCAGCCATCGGCGCAGGGTTTTGCACACTTCCTCGAAAATAAACAGGTCGATTCGGCAAATTTTGCCGTTTTTCTCGAACAGGGGAATAAAGTCAGAAGGGTAAATCATGCCCCGTTGGGGATGCTGCCATCGTACCAGCGCTTCCGCGCCGCCCACCTGGTTGCTGTCCAGCCGTACTTTGGGCTGTAAATACAACTTAAAATCCCCGTTTTGCAGGGAATATTCGAACAGGTCGTTCAGTTCCCGCTCCTTTTGAAGCTGCCTTGTTACAGCCGTGTCGTAAAAAATGCACTGCCCGTCCTGAAACGGCGAACGGTCGCGGCAGGCGGTATGAGCGCGGTCCTGGATGACCGTAATTTCCAAAGCAGGGTCGTCCACCACGTACGCGCCCGGCTGAAGAATCAGATAATAGGGCTCCTCTAACGCTTGGTTGAACGCGTTGATTTCATCCGACATGGCTTTGATCCTCTGCCGGATCACGTCCGGGTTCGATTCCTTCAAGCACAGGAAGAACTGGTCCGCGTCCGCGTGAGCGGCCAACTCCCCGCTGGAGACGTGGCGGGAAAGCACCCGCATCATATGGCACAGGGTCAAGTCGCCCTCGGCGCTGCCGAAACCTTCGTTGATCAGCTTAAAATTCTTCAAGTGAAGCAAAACGACGGCGTACGTGTTGGGCGGAGCGTTTTGCAGCAATCCCGCCGCGGAAATTTGAAAGGCCGTGTTGTTCATCGCGCCGGTCAGCCGGTCGATGAACGCGGCTTTTTCCATTTGCCGGAAATGCTTGCGAAAGGTTTTAAACATGACAAACAGAATCATAAAAAACAGCAGGATGATCCCGGCGATGATGATAAGGTTTTCGAAGGTGTAAATATTCAACTGGTAGGAAATCAGGTTGGCTGGCACCAGCGTCAGCAGCGTCCATTCGTAGCTTTCAAGCGGATCGTAGGATAAAATCAGCTCGGTTCCGTCCACCGCCGTAAAGGAAAAAGCGCCATTTGTCCGGTTCTTCATATCTTCCAGCATTTGTGCGATGTCGCGCGCTGCGCCCCGGACGCTGTCGGATTCTTCCATAAAAATATCCTCCAGCTGTAAGAAAGGCGCTAAATCGGTGGGGGAGATGATAACATTTCCATCCGAATCGGTGATGCACGTCAGCCCTTGGCCGGAAAAACTGGGGGTCTGAATCAACTGCTGCATGTGTTCCCGGTTATGCTCCCCGGCCAAAACGCCAACCACCCGATTATCCCGGTAAATGGGGATGGAATATAAAATGCTTTGATTGTCCAAAAAAGTGACGCCGCTTTCCCCTTGCAGCGAGGCTTGGATTCCGGTCAGCTGCGCGGGATCTCCCAAAAAGGGGCCGGTGGTGAAGAACGGGCCGTCCGCTTGTAAGAGCCAAATGGATGAAAAGCCGAGCTTCTCTGCCTGCTTGTACAAAAACTCTTTTAAAGACTCTGAATCCTCGCCGTCGAAAAATTGCAAGATGTTTTCTTGCAGCAGTTCCAAATCCCTGGTGATTTTTTGTAGGCGGTAATCGAGACTGTTGGCAAGCTGCAGGGACACGTCCTCGACATAAATCTGTGTCCTCTGCTCCATGGCGCGCTGCAACCGCGCGACGTTCCATACCATGGCCGACGAGATAAAGAGAACCACAAGAGTCAGCACAGCCAGGCCGGCTTTATACACCAGGGGTACTTTTTTCGCGGTGCCGTGCCAACGGTTTGTTTGCATCTCCTTTTTCCTTTTCATTGCTTTTCTCCCGTGAAACGTTTCGAAATCCCTTTTATAATAGTAGAATATGTTTTTTTTATTTCATATGTATCATATCATGTCGAAATTTTTTTGTAAATATTTCTGCCCCATGATGCGGCGGAAAAATTAGGATGCAAAACGGCGCGCCGCGGCGCTTTGTGCGTTACCCGGGCCGGTATGTGTTGCGGTAATGCAGCGGGGTCATGCCGGATACCTTTTTAAAGGTTTTGTAAAAGTTTTGCAGGGTATTAAAACCGCAGTCCAGCGCCACAGCCAAAATGGGCTTATCGGTTTTCGTCAGCATCGTTTGGGCCTCCAATATGCGGCGGTGCTGCAAATACTCGCCTACGCTCAGGCCGGTGACCTCCCGGAACGCGTGGCTGATATAGTATTTATTCAGATAGAATACCCGTTCCAGCTCGTCCATGGTCACGCCGCGCCCGGTATTTTCATCCAGGTACCGGATGATCTTCTGTACCTGCAGCCCGGTCTGGGAAAGCTCCGCCCCGCGCGCTTTCTGAAACAGCTGCAGCAGCCGTACCAGCAGCGCCAGCAGCAGCGCCGCGGCGGCCGATTCATAGCGGGGTTCTTCCTGTGCTTTTTCAAAAAAAACAAGTAAATCTTCGAACAGGGTCAGCAGTTCGTGGTATTCCCGGGAGTGTAAATGAAGGTGACGCGCGGGGCTCGCCTTAATTTCCTCCAGCAGGCCGCCCCAGCCAAAGGCTGCCAGCGCCGGTTGCAGAAACGATTCCGAGAAGTTGAGCACATACCGGGCATAGCGTTCGCTGGGCGGGTACACCACCTTGTGGATGGTATGGTCGTCAATCCACAGCAGATCGTGATCCCGGATGGCGTAGTTGTTGTCCTTTACAAAGATATTTAATTTAGCGTATACATACAGGTCGATTTCAAAACTGTTATGACTGTGGGTCAAAGGTACGGTGGGCGCGGCGGAGTCATAAAACTCGATGGCAAAACGGTCCGGATCGAACACTTCTAAGGCCCTCCTTCCTACTCCTGCGCTCTCCCAAATCAGCGCACGATCCTTGAATATTGAAACGGAGATCCCCTCTATTCTTGAAAAAAAATCTATAGAATCTGCTATAATAATCTCAAAAGAAAGGGGTGCGATCGATCTATGAAAAACAGAATCAACTTTACCGTCATCGGCGGCGGCAGCGTAGGTTGGATGCAATTCATCATGCGGGACGTCTACCAAATGGACGAGGTGGACGGCGGTGAAATCCGGCTGGTGGACCCCCGCCGGGAATATGCCGAGGCTGTGGCCGGCATGCTGCGCGTTTTCAACCGCGAGCGGAACAAGGATTACACGGTTTCCGTGTATACCGACCGGGAAGAGGCGCTGCCGGGGTCCGATTTTGTGGCGACTACCTTCAGCCCCGGCACTATGGACGCTTTTGTACAGGATCTGGAACTTCCGGTTCGGTACGGTATCCGGCTGCCGGTTTCCATGACGGTGGGCATCCCAGGCATTTCGGCCGCCATCCGCACCGTGCCCGTGGCGTACGAGGTTGTGCAGGACATGGAGCGCCTTTGCCCCGGGGCCTGGCTGTTAAACGTTACAAACCCCATGACCTGCGTCACCAGCGCGATGAACCGGGCGGCTAAATCGGTGCGGGTCATCGGTATGTGCCACGAATTCCACTGCGCCGACGAATACTTCGGCCCCATTTTGGGCCTTGACCGGCCGGAAGGAATGGATAAGCTGACCTATCTGTACCAATGGCTGCCCGAGCAGGGGTTCGATTACACCGTGGCGGGCATCAATCACTTTATCTGGCTGACCAAAGCCACCCTGAAGGGGGAGGATATGCTGCCCCGCATTCGCGAATACTGCGCGACGCACGACGAGCTGGATATCGGCGAAAAAGCTTCTTTGAGCATTGTATCACAGCCCAGCAACACCGGCAAGGCCAAGTTCGCCCTGTGCCGCCAGTTCGGTTACCTGCCCCTGTGCGGCGACCGCCATTTGATCGAGTTTTACCCCAGCCTGTGCAACGTCCATAACGGTTTCGGCATGAAATACAACGTCAAAAAGACCACGGTGGATTCCCGTATCCACAGCCGGGAAAAGGGTTTCCAGCACATTAAGGACATCGCCGCGGGCAAAGCCCAGGCGGAGTGGAGCAAATCCGGCGAAGAGATGGTCGAGCTGATGCGGGCGATCCTGTGCAAAAAGCCCGTCACTTCGCTGGTCAACATGCCGAACGAAGGCCAAATCTCCAACATGCCCAAGGGCGCGGTTGTCGAAACGTTCGCCACCGTTTCCGACCAGGGGGTGGTCCCGATGGCCAGCGGCGAACTGCCCGGCGCGGTGGGAACCTTGTGCCGCCTGCACTGGGATATCCAGGATATGGTCGTGCGCGCCGCGCTGGACGGCGACCGCCAGCTGCTGGTGGAAGCCATGTCGCTGGATCCCGCGGGCACGAACGCCGATTTTACCGACATTCCGAAGCTGTGCGACGACCTTCTGATGGCCAATAAACAGTGGCTGCCGCGGTTTTTCCGGTAACGGCGCCCTGCGGGGAACCATAACGCCCGGCAAACGGTTTTTTGCCGGTAAGGGGTTTTGTCCTTTTCCACCCATCCGGACAGAACTTCCCCAGATGACACGAAAGGATGAAATTCCATGCAGAAAATTCCATACGATATTACCTTCCACCCATCGTGGTGGCACAAAAACGCGGGTATCAGTTTTGGGCGGCCCTTCTTCGAGGACGCGGGCGTCCGCTTGCAGAGCGATGTTAAAATGCGCCGGACCTTGTACGAACATTTTGGAGAATTCGGCTTGGGCGAGAAAGACCCGGCTCCCCGTCCGATCCTGGGCAGCGATATGCTGGCCTGCGGGTATTTGCATTCCGAACTGCTGGGCTGCCCGGTGCAGTACAGCGACGGGGATTCCCCGCAGGTGCAGTCGCTGCAAATGACGCTGGAGGACGCCGAAAAGCTGGAGCTTCCGCGCCTGAGCGAACACCCCCTGTGGCAGAACCAACTGCGCCAAATGGAAGCGCTGTACGAACAATTTGGAGCGGTCATCCCCAGCGTCAACTTGATGGGCATTCAAAATATCGCCTTCGACCTGCTGGGCGCCGAACTTTACACCGCGTATTACGAGGAACCGGACATCATACACGGGCTACTGGAAAAAATTACCGATATGTCCATTGAAATCGGCTTGGCGTTCCAGCGCTACAGCCGGGCGATTTCGGCCGGGGTGACGGGCATCGTTTCCAAAACCGTGCCCGGGCAATACCTGACCTCCAACTGCACAGTGGATTTGATCTCCCGGGATTTTTACGAGGAATTCCTGCTCCCCTGCGACAACCGCTTGGCCGATGCCCTAGGCGATTTCGGCATCCACCACTGCGGCGGCCATATGGAGCGGGTGGCACAAGGCTACGCCAAGGTGCGCGACCTTTGCTTTGCCGAAGTGGGCTACGGTTCGGACATCGCCCAAGTGCGCGCCGCGCTGCCGGGGGTTTACCTAAACCTGCGGTACAGCCCGGTCAAGCTCGGCACCGCCACCGAAAGCGAAATGGCGGCCGAGATTACCGGGATGATCGAACAATCCGGCAACCGGCTGACCTCTATTTCCTGCGTGGGCATCGACAGCCGCGTCAGCGACAGCCAGATTAAAACTTTTTTGAAGGTCTGCCAGGATTTGCAGCGCTGACGGTCGTTTTCACGCGGAACCCCGTCGGGCGTATGACCGGTCAAGCGTCTGCCGTTTGCTTTTTCGTATTCCGTCACCGGCTTTGGGATTGCGCAAATCATATGCCTGCGCGCGGTTTGCCCTTTGGAACCCGCCGCGCGATGCGGTGGATCGATCCATTCTTCGTCAATGCGGATCGGCATACTTTTGACCGCCGCTAAAAATTCCCCCTTTGGCGTGATGATAAACGCCGGCGATTCGCTGGAATAGAAACCATACTGTCTGCGATCAAAAACAGCCCGGCTCCCACAAGGGGAGCCGGGCTGTTTTGCCGGCCGCTTATTCCGTAATATGAATGCGGACCCCGTTGACCTCGACGCCCTCATCGGCGCGGATCAGGATGTATTTTCGGCCGTTTATCATGCGCGTCTCCACCAGGTCGCCGCGTTCGGGGCTGACGGTGATGGTGACGTCCGGTGTGCGGACCTCCACCTTGGGGTCCACCAGGTTACGGGGGCTGATATCGGCGCCGGGCCCATATGCGGCGTCAAATTTTTCGTCGAAGTCGGCGACCCGTTCTTCGGACACCCCGCAGCTTTCCAGCAGCCGCTTGACGGTCCCTTTGGAAACCACCAACGGTTCCGTCTCGTGATTGGCTTTGTGGGTTTCGATCATCCCGCACAGCTCTTCCCGTACCGCCTGCACCACCTCGAAACGGCAGTCGTCGTCCAGGGTGTTTTCCAGCATGGCCTGAAAGGTTTCTTTCTGCTCCGCCGCCGGCATGGGGACTTCGCAGCGAAAGACGGCGTCCACAAACGCCGCGTGGTTGTCCGCCGCGTTCTGGGTATAGTACAGGGCGTTGTAAATGTTGGCGCTGCGGTCGTCAAAAGCGGGGAATAAAAAGCCCAGTTCGGGCGCGGATACGACCCAGTCGGTTTTCAAGCTGCGCAGCATTTGGTCGCTCCCATCGTAGCGCAGCGCCGGTTTTGTCATTTTGACCGGGCAAATGCTGCACAGAACATAGGAAAACACTTCCGTGGAGGCGTCCTCCAGCGTTTCGCCGCCGCCCCCGCGGTAGGGGACGTCGTAGGTGTCGTTGGTCAGCAGAATCAGGTAATGCCCTTCCAGCGAGAGGGACTGGATGACGCGCTGGTAAAACGACTGCACCGCGTCCTCATCCTTCAGACCGGAATTTCTCAGCGCCATCAGCAGCCGGTGTTCGTCGCTGTCCACCACCTGCTTGGTGTCGAAGGTGATATCGATCAGGTTTTTGCCCAAGGTCCCGGACAGGGATCGTTTCAGCAGCGCCAGAATCCGCTCCCCTTCCTCCTGCGGCGTGATGGCGAGCGATTGGTCGAACGCGGCGATGATTTGCCGCTGGTCGTTGACATAGCACCCCCGCACATGGGTGATATTGCCTTTATCCGGGCGGAAGCGGCGGCGGATTTCCGCAATTTCTTTTTCGTTCATGTCGTCCTCTTTTCATTCGGTCGGTCGTTTTTTGCATGCACCATCATATCATAAACCGTCCTCTTTTTCAAACGCGGCATTCATTTGGGCTGGAGGGGGGGACGCCAAAATTTGGGGCGGCTGTTTTATGGAGCGGTCCCGCGGCCGGTGCGATATAAATATTTATTGCGATTTGTATAAAATTACAAAAATAAACATTTTGGTTAATCGCTGCTGGCGGTAAAACCCGCCTTGCTGGAAAAGATATCCAGTACAAGCGGGAGCGGTTGCAAATCGCCATTTTTTGCGATATAATAAAAATTGTTTCTGCTGGAAAGGAGCGTGAGCGATGCCTGGTTTTGTAACCCACGAGCTGTTTGGAACGGACGTAGCCCGCGCCTTGGCGCCGGGCTTGATGAATACGGTTGTGCAAAAGCAGTTTGCCGCCTTTCGGCTGGGGCTTCAGGGCCCGGATCTGCTGTTTTACGATGTGCTGTCCTTGCTGCGGACCGAACACCGGAACGTGGGCGCCTACCTGCACGAACACCGGGTGGGGCTGTTTTTCGGGCATTTTATCCGCCGCGTGTCCGCTCTTTCCGGGGAGGAGAGGGAAATCGGCGCGGCCTATTTGGCGGGCTTTTTGTGCCATCACGGTGCCGACCGCTTTTGCCACCCTTACATTTATGCCCGGTCGGGGCATCAGCTTGCCACCGGGGACCGGCACAGTTTTCCGGTCCACGCCCGGATGGAAAACGAGATCGACGCCGCGCTGCTTTGGCGCAAACGCGGCCAGCCCATAACCGCCCTGCGCCAGGCGGACGCCTTTTGCCTGACCAAGGCGCAGCGCAGGGTGGTGTCCGATTTGTTCGGCCGTGTGCTGCTGGATACCATGGGCGATTTATATGGGGGCAACAGCAGGCGGATTTCTCCGCGGCATATCCGGTTTTGTATCTGGCTTGCCCGGTGGGAATCCCGGCTGCAGATGGATGCGCGGGGATGGAAGACAAGGCTGTTTGAAAAGCTGGAGCGGCTGTTGCGGCAGCCCCACATGGT
>CABQAC010000053.1 GCA_902462035.1 uncultured Eubacteriales bacterium | reverse complement strand
CCGCCCCTGCCGCTGTGTCCGTTGCTTCGCCCCCTGCGGTCTCCGCCGCCGCGCCGGTCGCGCCCGTCGTTGCCGTACCGGGCGTTCACCCCATCACGGGGCCCGATCACCACATGGCGGTCCTGGTCGTCCCCTTCGGACCAAGAGGTCGCGCCCGCGATTTCCTGCACAGCCGTATGGATAATCCGGCGTTCGTAAGGGTTCATGGGTTCCAAAGCGTACTTACGGTTGGTCGCCAGCGCTTTTTCCGCCATCCGCCGGGCCAGCGCGTCCAGCGTCTGTTCCCGTTTTTCGCGGTAATTTCCCGTATTCAGCGTAATGCGGAAATAAGCGTCCTCAACATGGTTGGCAACCAACCCGGTTAAATATTGCAGCGCGTCCAGCGTTTCGCCATGGCGGCCGATGATAAAACCGATATCGCTTCCGGACAAAGACAGCTCCGCGCCGTTTTCAATTTCCTTATACGCGACTTTGGCGTCCGCCACACCCATCTGCACCAGCACGTTGCGCAGGTATTCGCCCGCGACTTCGGCCGGGGAACTCTCCACATAGACCCGCACCTTAGCGGGAGATCCGCCGAATAAGCCAAATGTTTTTTTCACCGGCATTTCCAGCACTTCGAATTTCACTTCGTACTGTTCCAGGCCGAGCTGACGGCAGCCGTCCAACAGCGCCGCATCTGTCGTGTCGCCGATTCCAATGGCTTCCTTGATCAATGTTATGACCATCCTTTCCGCAAATACTGGGAGTATCATCCAATTTTTATTCGTATCCGCGCCCTATTTTCCTGGCGCGCCCGGACAATCCTCCGTTTGAAAAAAGGCCTCAACCCTGTTTTTCAAACACCCTGCCTCCAGAATAAACAAAATTACTTTTTCTTTTTCCGCGCGCCCGATGAATTGGAACGCGCCGCGTTCCCGGTTTTAATTACCTTTTGCCCGCCCGTTTTTGCCGCCCTTAACTCCTGCGCGGCAAAATCATGCGCCGCTGCGCCCGGCCCTTCCAGTTGCCTTTGGTCCTCGCGCTTTTTCTCATCCGCCAGCAGCCGCACGTCGATTTGCCGCATCCCGCTGCGGACCGCGTCTTCCTCCAGCCGCCTCCGGGCAATGCGCGACGCTTCGTCCTTGGCGTTTAGAATTCCCGCATTATAAAAATAATTGAGCGCGTAGGTCTGTACAATACCAAGCAAGTTGGATAAAATCCAATACAATCCCACAGCGCCGGGCACACCGAACGCGATGACCGTCGAAAAAATCGACATAAACAGCGGCATGCCCCACTTCATGCAGCCTCCGCCCGCTTGGGGGGCGTTGCTTGCAATCCGTGTAGAAATCAGCGACATGGCCATAGAACTGACAAAACAAAGAATCGGAATGATGATAAGCAAATTGGTAAACGCGGGCGTTCCCAGCAAATCCAGCCCAAAAAAATTAAACGCACCGTTTGACAGCTTGCCAAGCTCGTCCAGCTGCTGGGCTGTAAAAAGGCCGGAATCAGCCATCTGGGAAGAAAATTGCGGAAATTTATGAATGATTTCGATTTCGTGGTAACCGCCGGGGGTAATACCCATCAGCTCGACCGCTTTGTTAATGGCGTCCCCGCCCAAATGCAGCACGCAGGACAACGGTTTCATAACCGCCGCATACAAGCCGATGATAATGGGAAACTGCAGCAGCATCGGCAAGCAGCCGCCCATGGGGCTGACGCCTTCCTTTTGGTACAACTCCATCTGCGCCTGGCTGTATTTCTGCTTGTCGTTGGCGTAACGCTCCTGCAGCTCCTTTAGTTTCGGCCCTAGCCGCTGCTGCTTCGCCGTTGTTTTTTGCTGCTTGATGGAAAGCGGAAACATCACAAGCTTTACCGCAATGGTAAATAAAATCAGGCCGATCACATACAAACCTGATATTTTATATCCGAAAAAAATGATATATCCGAACGCGCTTCCAATAAAATCAAACACTTCTGGAAACCCTCCAACTTTCTACTTGCGCTTTTTTCCGTTTTCCCTCCCAAAGGCTTCGGGCACTGGGTCGTACCCGCCTGGGTGAAAGGGATGGCATTTTAACAACCGCCGAACCGCTAAATAGGTGCCCCTTAACGCGCCGAACCGCTGAATGGCGGTAAACGCGTATTGAGAACAGCTCGGCGTAAAGCGGCAGACCGCCGGGGTCCGCGCGCTGACATATTTCTGATACTGCCGGATCAGCCATAGCAAAACGCGCCTCATGAAATCAGCCCCGCTGCTTTCAGCTGCCCCCGCATAATGCGAAGAATCTCCGTACTCTTTTTTTGCGGCGTTTTAGACCGGGCCACAAACACCAAATCCCATCCCTGCGGCACCAAAGGGGAAAGCTCCCGGAACGCCTCCCGGATAATCCG
The DNA here is from genome assembly GCA_902462035.1 of uncultured Eubacteriales bacterium. Taxonomy (GTDB): domain Bacteria; phylum Bacillota; class Clostridia; order Oscillospirales; family Acutalibacteraceae; genus CABQAC01. The sequence goes on along the minus strand of CABQAC010000053.1, from coordinate 7,533 downwards.
GCGGGACCGATTCCGCTTAACCGCGTTGCCCGTCTTTTTACTGGCGGTGATGCCCACGCGTACTTCTTTTTTTTTGTTTTTTGAAACATAGGTTACCAGGCAGGGATGGACGTAATACTTGCCCTTTTCGTAAAGGCGTTTAAAATCCCTGTTCTGATTCAATACCAAAAACGCGCGCAAGTACTCTCACCTTTCCCGCCATCTTTTACCCGGCCTTGCTTTTCAGCCGGATAAAAAGAAAGACCACGCTAAGGTGGTCTTCAATCAGTGCGACAGACGCTTTCTACCCTTAGCCCTGCGGCGAGCCAGCACCTTACGTCCGTTGCCAGTTGCCATTCTTTTACGAAAGCCGTGCTCCTTTTTGCGATGAAGCTTTTTCGGCTGATACGTTCTAAGCATGAAAAAAACCTCCCTTCAACGGGTTGATTCCCCATTCTTTCCCAGTTCCGCGGCCGGGATCTTAAATAGAAACCTTGCAAGTGTACATTATAGCCTACCCTACAGGCGGATGTCAACAAAATTTTCTCATCCCAATCCGGTCCAAAGCGCAGTTCTGCTGAACAATTCCTATATTTTGATTCTTCCCATCAAAATGATATTTTCTTCTACAATATATATACAAAATAGTTGGGGAAAATTTTCAGGCCGCCAAGGCGGGATCCATCCGTTGTATTCCCGCTCGAATTATGTTAAAATAAGTAGCATTAGAACGCTGCGGCCGGTCAGGCGTCTCTTCCCTGCGCGCCGCTGCCGCAGATAAGGACAAGCCTTTGTTTTAACGCGCCGCGCTTTATAATTATTGGGGAGGTTTGCAACACCAATGGAATCGTTTAAAGAAGCATGGGATTTAGTCTGCGAAAATATTCGCAAGGAAGTCTCGGAAATCGCGTATAAATCCTGGATCGCGCGGATCGAACCGGTCAAGATGGAAACCGGTATGGCTGTACTGCGGGTTCCTAATATTTTTCATAAGCAAACGTTAGAAAATTTTTACCTGGAACGCATCAGCAACGCTTTTGAGGAGGTATTCGGCATTGTCCCTACGCTTAAAATCGAATCAGAAGATGAAAACCCCTCAAAAAACGAGGTGATCGACGGTATTATGACCGGCGGTTCGGATTACGAGTATACCTTTGAAACCTTTATTGTCGGTTCTTCCAACAAACTGGCCCACGCGGCATCTCAGGCCGTGGCGTCCCACCCTTCCGGCGAATACAACCCCTTGCTGATTTACGGCAATTCCGGCCTTGGAAAAACCCATCTGCTTTACGCCATCTGCAACGAAATTCATAAAAAAAATCCCCGTATGAAAATACTTTACATCAAAGGGGACGATTTTACCAACGAATTAATCGACGCCATCACAACCAATTCCACCATGGCTTTTCATCAGCGGTACCGCCAGGCGGATGTCTTGCTGGTGGATGACATCCAGTTCATCGCCGGCAAAATTCAAACTCAAGAAGAATTTTTCCATACCTTCAACGCCTTGTATCAGGACAAAAAACAGATCGTGCTGACTTCCGACCGGCCCCCAAAAGAAATTCAAATTCTGGAAGACCGGCTTCGCACCCGGTTTGAAAGCGGGCTGCTTGCCGACATCCAGCCGCCGGATTTCGAAACGCGTATCGCCATCGTAAAACGCAAGGCCCAGCTACTCAACATCGATATATCGGACGACATTGCAGAATACATCGCCACCCGGCTGAAAAACAATATCCGGGAATTGGAAGGCGCCGTTAAAAAAATGCGGGCCTACTACCTGCTGGAGGAACAAAAACCCAGCATCGCTACCGCCCAAAAAGCCATCAGCGATATTTTAAACAACGACCAGCCCGCGCCGGTAACGGTCAGTAAAATTATCGAGGAAGTCGCCCGTACCTTCGGCGTTGTTGCCGACGATATCCGGTCAACCAAACGATCCGCCGCTATCTCCAAAGCACGGCAGATTTCCATCTTCGTGGTACGCGATATCACCCAAATGCCCATGACCTCCATCGGGGAAGAATTCGGCGGCCGGGACCATTCCACCATCGTATACGCCATTCAGCAAGTGGAACGGATGATGATGCAGGATTCCAAAATTAAGGCCACCGTAGAAGATATCATCAAAAATATCCGGGACCGGTGACAATCTGTGTGGAAACCGGGAAAACCATTCCACTTTCCAACAAATCAGTGGAAAACCCCTGGTTGCCTCTGTTTACATAATACAGAACATTTTGCACTTTTTATTCACATTCCCCACCGAGTTTTCCACAGCGCGGTGCAAAACCAGAAAAAACCCCTTTTTTCTCCACCGCTTGTCCACCTGTTTCAAACAGACAAATTTCTCGCAAAAACCGCGCCGCTCCACACAAAACCAAGGCTTGTCCACAAATTCACAGCCCCTAATACTAAAACTATTATTTCTATGCTTTCTATTTCCCGAATATGCAGACAGGAGGAAAAAATATGATAATCTCTTGCAAACGGCAGGAATTACAAGTAGCCGTGTCGAATGTTTCCCGCGCCGTTTCTTCCAAATCCTCGATTCCCGCGCTGGAAGGGATCCTTCTCAAAGCGGAAAAAAATCAAATCACCCTATGCGGTTATGATCTGGAGCTCGGGATCACCACCACAATAGAAGCTTCGGTCAAACAAGAAGGGGCGGTCATCTTCGGCGCTAAATTTTTCGGCGATATGATCCGCAGCCTGCCAGACGAATGGGTTACCCTTTCGATAGACGATAAACTCAACGCGGAAATCTCCAGCGGGGACGCCACCTTCCATATCATCGGCATCGCGGCCTCCGAATACCCCGAACTGCCCGCCGTGTCGGGCGAAGCGGCTGTCCAGGTACCGCAATCGCTTTTAAAGGGCATGATCCGCCAAACCATCTTCGCCGTGGCTACCAACGATTCCAAGCCCGTTCATATGGGCACCTTGTTCCAGGTGGGCGAAGGCCGCATCCGTTTGGTGGCGGTGGACGGCTACCGCCTTGCCATGCGAACCGAATCGGTTGCCTGCGGGGAAGAAAAAATGGAATTTGTCGTGCCCGGCAAAACGCTGGGCGAAGTCGTTAAACTTATAAACGAAGAAGACGCCGACGTCTCCCTGTTAGTTGGGCGGCGCCATATCATCTTTAAAATCAACCAATATTCGGTCATTTCCCGTTTGCTGGACGGCGAATTCCTGGATTACCAGGCCGCGATTCCCACCCAGGTTAAAACTGAAATTTCCATGCCTACCCGCCGGTTTATCGAAGGTGTAGAGCGGATGTCCCTGGTGGTCAACGACCGGCTGAAAAGCCCGGTGCGCTGTCTGTTTAAAGAAGACGCGGTCCAGCTTTCCTGCGAAACCGCAATCGGCGGCGCGAACGACCGTTTTCCGATTCAAAATTCCGGCGAGGAACTGGAAATCGGCTTTAACAACCGCTATCTGCTGGACGCGCTGCGCGCCAGCGAAACGGACGAGGTTAAGATTCAGCTTAACGGCGCTTTAAGCCCCATGAAGATCGTTCCAAAGGAAGGAGACGCCTTTTTGTTTTTGGTCCTGCCCGTGCGGCTGAAAAACGATTAAAGAAAGGGGACGACGGGTTGGAACGGGAAAAAATTGTCATTGACAGCGAATTCATCCGGCTGGATGCAGCGCTGAAATTAAGCGGCGCCGTGGAAACCGGCGGCCAGGCAAAAGCGGTGGTGCAGCAGGGTATGGTGGCGGTCAACGGCGCGCCCTGTTTGATGCGGGGGAAAAAATTGCGCCCCGGCGACCAGTTTTCCCTGGATGGGCGCGGGTACGAGGTGACCGGACGGTGATCGTTTCTTCGCTGGAGGCGGAGGGTTACCGCAATTTATCCGCCACCCGTTTTCTGCCTTCCCCTTTTGTCAATGTGATTTACGGGGATAACGCCCAAGGAAAAACCAATTTGCTCGAGGCGGTTTGGCTGTTTACCGGGGGCCGGAGTTTCCGCGGGGCAAAGGACGGGGAACTGATATCCTTTGGCAAAGATACCGCGCGCCTTTGTTTGGGGTTTCAAGCGGCTGGCCGGCCGCAAAAAGCCGAACTCATTATGGAAAACGGCCGCCGCCGGGCGTCTGTCAATGAAATTCCCCAGCGTTCCCCCGCCGGACTGATTGGGCGGTTTTGCGCCGTTATTTTCGCGCCGGTGCATCTTTCCCTGGTTAAGGACGGCCCTTCGGAACGAAGAAAATTCTTAGACGCTGCCCTATGCCAAATAAAACCTGCTTTTGCGACAGCGCTCAGCAGGTATAATAAGGGCGTTCAGCAACGAAACGCCTTGTTAAAGGATTTATCCCGCAAGCCTTACCTGCGGGATACGTTGGACAGTTGGGACGAAACCGTATCGGCGCTGGGCGAGGTGCTGACGCGGGAACGCCTTTTGTATCTGGAACGTCTTTGCCCGCAAGCGGAAGAAATCTACCGCGGCATCGCGGCGCAAAAGGAAACCATGTCCATCGCTTACCGCAGCAGTTGCGGAAAGGGAGAATCCCTGCTGGACGCGCTGCGCCGTGTACGGGAAGAAGATATCCGGGCAGGGATCACTACGGTGGGGCCCCATCGGGACGATTTTGATATTTTAGTCGACCGTGCGCCCGCCCGCAGCTTTGCGTCACAAGGGCAGCAGCGGTCCGCTGTTTTGGCGCTTAAGCTTAGCGAAGCTGCGGTGCTGGAACAAATCATCGGGGAAAAACCGGTGGTATTGCTCGACGACGTAATGAGCGAACTAGACGTTCACCGGCAGGATTATTTGCTCAATCACATGAAGGGATGGCAGGTTTTTATCACTTGCTGCGACCCGACCGCTGTGCTGCGCATGACAGGCGGATGCGCTTTTTGCGTGAAAAACGGCGTGCTGACAGCGGAACCGGACAGAAAGGCTTGATCGCATGTATTTGCATTTGGGACAGGATATGGTAATCCGAATGGATGAAGTGGTCGGTATTTTCGATTTGGATACCGCTACTATTTCCAAGGCGAGCCGGGATTATCTGGCCGCTGCCACCAAGCGCGGCGAGGTGGTCAATGTCTCCATGGAATTGCCAAAATCCTTTGTGGTATGCGCCAGCGGGCAAAAAAGCAAGGTTTATATTTCGCAAATCTCCTCTTCTACGCTTTTAAAACGTACCGGCTTTATGGAATCGCTTTCGAAAAAAAGGAACGGTGACCTTGCATGAAGACTCCTATTTGTCCGGTTTGCAACAAAAAGCTGCATTACCGGGACTTATGGCGCTGCCGCAAGTATGATGTCGGCCAATGTTCCGCGTGCGGCGCTTATTATGGCGTTCGCTATCCAGGGCTGGCGGTGGCGGTCGTGTGCGCGGCGGTGGTGCTGTTTGTTTTGTTGTGCCTTCTGCTTCAGGATGATTTTTTGGCTGCATCCCCGGTATTAGTGATTCTTTATGCGGCCGCTTATTTTTTGCTTCCCTTTGTGATGGAAACGTCCAAAAAAATTCCGCAACACGAGCAGGACGCGAAATTTGCCCGGCGTGAACAAAAAAAAGATGCGGCCGATGTTAAAATTTATACGGCGCCGCGGAAAAATACGCAGGCGGCGGTCCGCGGTCCCCGCGAGGAAGAAAAAACGATAGTGATAGGCCGCGCGCCTGCTGGCCGTCCTTTAACGGCGGAAGAACGTTCGCTAAAAACAGCGTCTTACCCTTCCTCGCAGGCCCGGCAGGAATATGGGGAAAGACTGCGCCAAACAAATTCCGGCCATATCCGGCAAAGGGAGGATCAACGCATTTCCTCCCGCAGCATCAGCCAGGAAGAACGCGATTTTTTTGATCATTACGGAGGTTCGTCACATTGAGTTCCTTTTTTCGTTTGCCCCAATGCCCCCATTGCCATACCGGCGTCCGTTACCGCAAAGGGTTTGGCCGTTGGCCGGGCAGCAGCCATTGCTGTCCCCATTGTAAAAAGCAGAGCCGTTTTCAGTTAACCGGCCGTACCGCGGTTTTGTTCGGTTTATTGCTGCTTTGCTGTTATGGGGTCAACGCGTTTATATTATCCCGTACCGTTCATGCGTTGCCTATTTTGTTTACCACTTTGCTGCTTGTTATGACTGCTTTTTTTCTCATTCCGCTGACAACACGGCTAACTATCCCAAAAAAATAGGCCTGTAATTTATCAATTTGCGTTAGGAGCCACGATTTCGGATTTTTTAGATTTATTTTGAAAATTCCGTAAAAATGTGCTATAATGAATTGATAGCCAAAATACAGGTCTATTCTTTTTCTTGCTATAGGGCAGTATTAAAAAATTACGAACAGTTTAAAAAGATATACATTTTATGGAATGTATATTATTGGAGGTTTTACCGTTGGATCAGAAGGAGCAGATTCCCAATAACGTTCCTGTAGAGGGCAACTACGGGGCCAGTGAAATCCAGGTTCTGGAAGGATTGGAGGCGGTCCGCAAAAGACCTGGTATGTACATCGGTTCCACTGGGCCGCGGGGCCTGCATCATCTGGTGTACGAGATTGTGGATAACGCCATTGACGAGGCGCTGGCCGGCTACTGCGATAAAATCGAGGTAGCCATCGAGCCGGGCAACATCATCCGTGTAGTGGATAACGGCCGCGGTATCCCGGTTGGAACTCAGCCAAAGCTGGGAATTCCAGCGGTGACGGTGGTTTTTACGGTGCTGCATGCGGGCGGAAAATTCGGCGGCGGCGGGTATAAGGTTTCGGGCGGTCTGCACGGCGTGGGCGCATCGGTGGTGAACGCTTTGAGCGAGTGGCTCGAAGTGCAGGTTTATGACGGAGAAAAGATTCACCGCCAAATTTACCGGCGCGGCGTGGCGGACACCCCGTTGGAGGTGGTTGGCAAGACCGACCACACCGGTACGGTGGTGCGTTTTCAGCCCGATCCCGAAATGTTTAAGGAAACCACCGAGTTTGATTTTGAAACCCTATCGGTACGGCTGCGGGAACAGGCGTTCTTAAACGCTGGCGTGCATATCGCGTTAAAGGATGAGCGCGACCCTGAAGCGGCGGTGGAGGAAATTTATTGCTATGCCGGCGGTTTGAGCAGCTATGTCGAGTATATCCATAAAAAACGCGGGCTCGAAGTGCTGCATCCCGACATTCTGCATTTTTATACCGAGGCTGCCGACGGCAACGCTACGGTAGAAATCGCAATGCAGTATAACGACAGCTATAACGAGCTGATGGTTTCCTTTGCCAACAACATTCATACCACCGACGGCGGCACCCACGAGGAAGGTTTTAAACGGGCGTTGACCAGGGTGATGAACGATTATGCCCGTAAATACGGTATTTTAAAGGACAGCGATAAAAATTTAAGCGGCGAGGATGTCCGCGAAGGATTGACGGCCGTCATCAGCGTCAAGCTGAAAGAGGCTCAGTTCGAGGGCCAAACCAAGGCCCGGCTGGGCAATACCGAAATTCGGACGTTGGTGGATCGGACCATCAGTGAAAATTTAACCAATTATCTGGAGGAAAACCCTGTGACAGCCCGCGCGGTATTCGACAAAGCGCTTACCGCCGCCCGGGCCCGGGAAGCGGCGAA
>CABQAC010000052.1 GCA_902462035.1 uncultured Eubacteriales bacterium | reverse complement strand
TTTACAGTGAGTTGACGTATGGCGGGATTGGCCATGTCTCGATTGCGTCCCTGCCCGGAATGCGGGAGCGCACGGTGGTGGTAAACGGTTTTTCGAAGGCTTATGCGATGACCGGCTGGCGGCTGGGATATGCCTTGGCGCCCAAGGAGATTTTGGGCCAGATGACCAAGCTGCACCAGTTTGGTATCATGTGCTCTCCTTCTACCGCGCAGTACGCGGCGATTGAAGCGCTGCGCAACGGCGACGAGGATATTGCGGGAATGCGGTCGGAATACGACCAGCGCCGCCGCTTTTTGGTGGACGGGCTGCGGTCCATCGGCCTTTCCTGCTTTGAGCCGGAGGGCGCTTTTTATGTGTTCCCCAGCATTCAAAGCACCGGGCTGTCCTCCGATGAATTTTGCCAAAGGCTGTTATATGCCGAAAAGGTGGCGGTGGTCCCGGGCACGGCGTTCGGCGATTCGGGGGAAGGCTTTGTGCGCATCTCTTACTCGTATTCCCTTAAGCACTTGACCGAAGCCCTTGGCAGAATCGAGCGCTTTATCAAAACACTGTAACCGCGCCGCGGGGAAAGGAGAACGCCGATGAGCGTGGTTTACCTGAGCGAATGCACCGCGTATGAGCCCGAAATATTGGACCGTGCGGTTGAGGAACAATTCCTGGCCCTTTGCCCGGACGGAACCGTCCGCCCCGGCTGTACGGTGGCGGTCAAGCCCAACTTGGTCATGAAGCGGCGTCCCGACGACGCCACCACCACGCATCCTGCCGTGGTGGCCGCCGTCATCCGCGCGGTCAAGCGGCGGGGTGCGGGCCGTGTGGTTATTGTGGAAAGCCCCGGCGGCCCTTATACCCCCGGCGCGCTGAAAGGAATTTACCAGGCCACCGGTTTTGCCGCCATGGCCGAAGCCGAGGGCGCCGAGCTGAATTTCAACACCGATTACGAACTTCGGGAAGCAAAGGAATTTGAAAAGGTATCCGCTTTTCCGCTGATCGCACCGGCGGTGCAGGCGGACCTGCTGATTAATGTGGCGAAGCTCAAGTCCCACTGCATGACGGGTATGTCCTGCGCCGCCAAAAACCTGTTCGGCCTGGTTCCCGGCCTGATGAAGCCGGAATTTCATTGCCGGTTCCCGGACAAGGAAGATTTTTGCCGGATGCTGGTGGATTTGGCCGTGCTGGCCCGCCCGGCGCTCAACTTTGTGGATGGAATCGTCTGTATGGAGGGGGACGGTCCTTCCGGCGGCACTCCGCGGCGGGGCAACGTTCTGGTCGGCGGCGCCGACGCGTTTGCGGTTGACGTGGTTTGCGCGCGGCTGATGGCCATGGATCCCCGGGAACTGCCCATGCTGCGCAACGCGGCGGAGCGGGGGCTTGTTTCCCTTCAGCCCGGAGCGGTTTCCGTGGCAGGGGCGGATCCCGAAGCCTTTGTGATGAAGAATTTCCGACAGCCCCGGTCAAAAACCACGGATTTTATGGACAGGGTTCCGGGTGTGCTGCGGCCGCTGGCCAAAAAGGTGACCACCCCGCGGCCCGCCATTCACACGCGGCAATGCGTCGGCTGCGGCAAATGCCGGGAAAGCTGCCCCCAGCACACCATCGATATCCGGAACGGAAAGGCCCGGATTCTGTACCAGAGCTGTATTAAATGTTTTTGCTGCCACGAGATGTGCCCTGTTCGGGCAATCCGGATCCGGCGGTTTTCTTTGTTTGACTTGTAGTGGAAGAAAGGATGAACACGGTGGAGATTTGCGTAGAGGCGTACGCTAAGATCAACCTGACGCTCGACGTGCTGGGAAAACGGCCGGACGGCTACCATCAGGTGGAAACCATCCTCCAGTCGGTCGGTTTGCGGGACCGGGTGCTGGTCCGGCGCGGCGGAACCGGGATTCAAATCCGGTGCGGCCGGGCAGGGGTTCCCTGTGATCAGCGCAACACCGCGTACCGGGCGGCGGAAGCGTTTTTTCGGGTATCCGGCCTTCCTCCGGAAGGGCTGGAGATAGAAATACAAAAGCGCATTCCCATGGAGGCAGGGCTTGCGGGCGGCAGCGCGGACGCCGCCGCTGTGCTATTGGCGATGGACCGCCTGTTTCAGACGGGCCTGGATGACGAAACGCTGTGCCAAGCCGCCCTGCAGGTGGGGGCGGACGTTCCCTTTTGCCTGACAGGCGGCACCATGCTGGGCGAGGAAACCGGCGGAGTGCTGACGCCGCTCGCGCCGCTGCCTTCCTGTTGTTTGCTGCTTGCCAAACCCTGGGGCGGGGTACCTACCGCTGCGGCATACGCGGCGGTGGACAATGCGCCGGTGCTCCATCATCCCCATACCGCGCGCGCCGCGGAAGCATTGGCCCAGGGCGACCTTCACAGAGTCGCTTCTCTTTGCGCCAACGTGTTCGAGGAGGTACTCCGGCGGGAGGATGTGCGCCGCATTCGGGGAACCATGATGGAGCATGGGGCCATGGGCGCCTGTATGAGCGGCAGCGGTCCTACCGTATTCGGTTTTTTTGACAGCGTAACTGCCGCCAAGCATTGCCGCCGGGCCTTGGAGAGCGGGCAAACCGAGGTGTTCCTTTGCGAACCGGTTGCCCGGGGGTGCCTTGTGGCCGAGGCCTGAAAATCTCAGTCCAAATGTATGATTGGGACTTTTTTTGGAACGATAATCTGTTTTGTGTATAAGGTCTTTCAATCCGTCCATACTCTCATTGACAACGAGCGGCAGTTGCCGCCGTGGGAGGAAGGACGGATTTATTATGAAAACCAAAATGATAGAAAAAGCGGTTTTGCTTTCGCTGTTGTTGGTCATTCTTGTGTCGATGGTGGGTTTCCAGCGAGAATGCGAGGATATTTCCACCCGTGTGCTGCGGCTGCATATCCTGGCCAATTCGGACAGCGAGGAGGACCAGGCCTTAAAATTGAAGGTCCGGGACCGAATCTTGGAGGAAGGGCGGGATTTGTTTTCCGCCACCGGCGATCTCTCTGCCGCGAAGGAAGCGGCGGCCCGGAATTTGGACAGGCTGCGTCTTGCCGCGCAGGATGAAATCCACCGCCAGGGCTACGATTACGCAGTCGAAATCGAGCTTGCCAACATGTACTTTGCCACCCGTGTGTACGACAAAGTCACCCTGCCCGCCGGGACCTACGACGCGCTGCGCATCACCATTGGCGGCGGCCAGGGGAAAAACTGGTGGTGCGTGCTGTTTCCGCCCATGTGCGTTTCCGCGGCAACCGGAGATGTTGAGACCGATGATGTGCGGCTGGAAACGGTGCTGACCGACGAACAGGTGGATATTGTGGAAGAAAGCCAGCGGTATGAGGTGCGCTTTAAGGTGGTGGAGTGGTTCGAGGATATCTGCCAGTGGTTCCGTTCTTGGTAAAATATTTAACAGCCGCGCGGCGTTCCGTACGGCTGTTTTTTTATTGCTTTTCCGAATAGCATCCTTATTGGACTTCGGATAGACCGAGGGTGCGCAGCCGAGATACATGGCCCGCCGGATTGCCGAAAACGGGCGGTTATGGTATGATAGCAGCAAAGCCGAATGCCGGCGTTGGCGCGTTTCTTTCAGAAAGCAGCACCATGCGGGTACTTGGCGCGGCGATGGAAGCATTCCGGCTGGACGAATCCTTTCTGGTCTAGCGGGGTGTAAGCAGTATTCGCAATGAATGGGCGCAAAGCGTTCACACCGAACAAGGGGGGGACAGGCATGCTCCAGCTGATTTTCGGACGGGCGGGCAGCGGAAAAACCGAATGGCTGCACCAAATGCTGTACGGCAAAGCGCGGCGGGGCCAAGGCCCCCTTTTTTTGCTGGTGCCGGAACAATATTCTTTCGAAAGCGAAAGAAGCCTGCTGCAGCTGTTGGGCCCGGCGGACGCGCGCCGGGTGGAGGTGGTCAGCTTTACCCGGCTTGCGGACACCGTCATGCGCGCTTACGGAGGCCTGGCAGGCAGGCGGCTGGACGACTGCGGGCGCACCGTTTTTATGAGCCTGGCGCTGGAGCAATGCGCGGACAAACTTTCCCTTTACCGCCGCCGCGGAGCCGAAGGGGATTTTGTACGGCTGATGCTCGGTACCATCTCCGAATTTAAAATGGGCGGCATTTCGCCGGAGGATACGGCTAAAACGGCACAATCGCTGCCCGAAGGCGTGCTGCGGCGCAAGCTGGAGGAACTGGCGCTGGTGTACGGCGCTTACGAGGCGCTGGTGGCCCAAAGCTATGCGGACCCCCTGGACGACCTTCGCAAGCTGGAGGAATTGCTTCGACAGCACCGTTTTTTTGCGGGCGCTACCGTGGCCATCGATTCCTTTAAAGGATTCACCGCCCAAGAGATGCGGGTGCTGGAACTGCTGCTGGAACAGGCGCAGGAGGTTTACGCCGCGCTGTGCGCCGATGAATTAGCCGACCCTGACCATGGAATGGGCTTGTTTTCCCCGGTCTGCCGAACGGCGGGCAAGCTGGTGCGCGCAGCCAAAAGGCGCGGTGTGACGGCCGCGTCCCCCATCATGCTGGCCGAGAACCACCGTTTCCAGAACGAGGCGCTCAAACAACTGGAAGCCGGGGTGTTCCGAGCGCGCGTGGAACCTGTGCGGCAGCCTCCGCGCGGAATTTATCTGTACGCCGCGCCGCACCGCTATGGCGAAGCGGAATATGCCGCCCGCACCATCCGCCGCTTGGTACGGGCGGAAGGGTACCGATACCGGGACATCGCGGTCATTGTCCGTTCCGAGCAGGATTACGCCGGGATTGTGGACACAACGATGCGCCGTTATGGAATTCCTTGTTTTATGGATGCCCGGGAGCCGGTGGACCACAAGCCGCTGATGTGCTTTGCGCTGGCGGCGCTGGAAACGGTGAATACTCATTTTTCCTCCGATCCGCTGTTCCGCTACCTGAAAACCGGACTGGCTGGTTTGACGACCGAGGAAATTTCGCTGTTGGAAAATTACGCGTTTCTTTGGGAGATCAGCGGCAAACGGTGGCTGGCCCCGTTTACTGCCAACCCCGACGGCTTTATCGAGGGATTTACCGAAACGCAAACCGAAGCACTGGCCCGTTTAAACCATATGCGGGAGCGGGTAACGGCTCCCTTGGCCCCCTTGGCGGATATGGCTCAAAACCATACCGGGCTTGCCATTACCCGCGCGCTGTTCGGCGTGCTGGAGCAAACGGACGCCGCGGCGCACCTGCGGGAATCCGCACGCCAGCTGGAGCAAGCGGGCCTTGGCCCCCTTGGGGAGGAGCAGGTGCGGTTGTGGGACGTGCTGGTGAACCTGCTGGACCAGATGGCCGCCGTGCTGGGAGACCATGTAATCGATTTATCCCGATATACGGCGCTGCTTCAGCTGGCGATCCGGTCGGCGGAGATCGCGTACATTCCCCAAAGCCTGGACGAGGTTTTGGTTGGCGGCGCGGACCGTACCCGCCCCGCCCGGCCTAAGGCGGTGTTTTTGCTGGGCGCCAACCAGGGGGTTTTTCCCCGCTCTCCTGCCCCCGGGGGCGTGTTCAGCGAAGCCGAGCGCCGCAGGCTGTGCGAAGCGGGAATGGACCTTTCGGATTTGGCGGAAGAACGGGCGGTGGAAGAACTGTTTTTGGCCTACGCCGCGATGACAGGCCCTTCCGAACGGCTGTACGTTACTTATGCCCGGGCGGGCGGCGCGGGCGAGGGGATGACCCCCTCCCGCATCGTCACCGAGCTGCGCCGGCTGTTCCCCGCCCTGCCGGAGGATGAGGAACCGGAAGTCTTATCCCTTGAACAGCTGGAGGCGGAACCCCAGGCTTTCGGCGCGCTGGCGGCGGGGTGGAACCGGCGCGACGAACTGACGTCCTCGCTTTTTGCCTATTTTGGGGAACAGCCCGCTTACCGGCCAAGCTTATACGCCCTGCGGGACACGGCCCAAAGGCGCCCGGCCCAGTTTTCCGACCCCCGGTCGGCGGTCCGGCTGTTCGGCGAAAAGATGGCCTTGTCTCCTTCCCGGGTGGAACAGTACCACCAGTGCCCCTTCCAATATTTCTGCCGGTATGGTATGAATGCCAAACCGCGCAAGCCAGCTAAAATCGACGCGCTGGAATACGGCACGCTGATCCACTACCTGCTGGAAAATACGCTTTCGGCTTATCCGCCGGAATCGTACGGCGCGGTTTCCCGCAAGGAGATTCAATCGCTTGTCAAGCGGCTGCTGGAGGACTACCTGCAAAATAAGCTGGGCGGCTGGGAGGACAAAACCGACCGTTTCCGCTACCTGTACCAGCGGTTTGAGGGTACGGCGGTTACCTTGGTGCTGCGTTTGCTGGCGGAATTGGCGCAAAGCGCGTTTGCGCCCGAGGACTTTGAACTGGAGATCGGGCAGGATGTTCAGCCCATAACGCTTACGCTGCCCGGCGGAGGCGAAATTCAGGTGGTGGGCAAGATTGACCGGGTGGACGTGATGCGGAAAAACGGCCGTGCTTTCGTGCGGGTTGTGGATTATAAAACCGGCGCCAAACAGTTTAAACTGAGCGATTTGATTTATGGGGTGAACATGCAGATGCTCATTTACCTGATCACCCTTTGGAAGAACGGCGGCGGCCGGTACGGCCCCGTATTGCCCGCTGGGGTGCTGTATATGCCCGCGCGCAGCCCAAAGCTGGAAGGCGTTCGGGGAGAAACGGCGCCCGAAACCGAGCGCCGCAGGATGGATGGCCTTAAAATGAACGGCCTGGTGCTGGACGACCCCGAGGTAATCGAGGGGATGGAAGCGGACGTCAAGGGCGTTTTCATCCCGGTCAAACGAAAAAAGGACGGCGGGTACGACGCCGCTTCCCAACTGGCCTCCCTCTCCCAAATGGGGAGCATCGCGCATCATATCGAATCTATGCTGCGCCGGATGGGGGAATCCCTTCAGCAGGGGATGATCCCTGCCAGTCCATTGGAAGATTTTTGTCGTTACTGCGATTACGCCAGTGTCTGCGGCAGGGAAAGTTCCGAGCCGGGCCAACCGGTGGAACAGCTGAAAAACCAGGAGGTCTGGGACCGGCTGCAGGCGGAGGAAAAAGAAATTGAACGCTGATTCTTGCAAATGGGCCAGTTTGTTCTGTTGTTTTGGAAAATGGGACGGGTTTCGTCATAGTAAAGCGGACGATACGCTTCCTCCTAAAAGAAAGGATGGTCGCAGCCATGGGGCAGAATAAATGGACGCCGGAACAACAGGACGCCATTTTTGCCCGGGGGGGATCCCTGTTGGTTTCCGCTGCGGCGGGATCGGGAAAGACATCTGTTTTGGTACAGCGGGTGATCGAACGGGTTACGGGGGAAAACGACCCCTGCGGCATTGACGAACTGCTGGTGGTCACCTTTACCAAGGCGGCAGCCACGGAAATGAAGCAGCGAATTGCCGACCGGCTGACCGGGTTGCTGGAGCAGGATCCGCACAACCCAAGGCTGCAGCGGCAAAAGATTCTGCTCGACCAGGCGCGGATTTCCACCATTCACAGCTTTTGCGCCGATCTAATCCGGGAACACTTTTACCTGCTGGGCGTATCCCCGGGCTTTCGCATCGCTACCGAAGACGAGATGGTGGTGCTGCGCAGCCGCGCGGTAGAGGAGGCGGTGGAAGCGGGATATGGCCGGCGGGAGGACGGTTTTATTGAACTGGTGGAACTGCTAAGCAGCGATAAGGACGACAACCGGCTGATGGAGACCGTGGTGCGGCTATACCAATTTGTGCGGTCCACTGCGTTCCCGGACGATTGGCTTCGCCGGATGGCGGACCAGTATGGCCAAACCGCGGATAAGACCGAATGGGAGCAAATTTTGCTGGCGTATGCCGGGGAATTGCTGGTCCAGGCCGAGGGGGCCGTTGCGGCCGCGGCCGGGCTGGCCGCTACCAGCCCGGAGGTGGATGCGGCCTACGGCCCCGCGTTGGCGGAGGACCAGGCGGCGTTGGCACGCTGTTTGGCCGCGGCAGATCAACAGGATTGGGACAAGCTGCGCGCTGCTTTGGCATCGTGCGGTTTTGGCAGGCTCGGTACCTTAAAACGGGGATTGGGCGAGGGGCTGCGGGATAAAATCCAGGCTGAGCGGGGCAAAGCGAAGGAATTGGTCCGCGGCCTGGCGGATTATTTTGCCTTGCCCCTTGCCGAAGCACGGGCCGAGACTGCTGCCCAGAAGGCGGCGGTGCTGGCGCTGACCGCGCTGGTGCAAGATTTTTCCAAGCGGCTGGATGCGCTGAAAGCGGAGCGTAATCTGCTCGATTTCAGCGACCTGGAACAGCTTTCGCTGCGCCTGTTGGTGCGGCAGACGCCCGAAGGCCCTGCGCCGACCGAGGTGGCCTTAGCGTTGTCCGGCCAGTTCCGCGAGGTCATGATCGATGAGTTTCAGGACACAAACGAAGCGCAGGAACGGATTTTTCAGGCAGTATCCTGCGAAGGACGCCGCCTTTTTATGGTGGGCGACGTCAAACAAAGCATCTACCGGTTCCGCCAGGCCATGCCGGAAATATTTATCGAAAAGCGGAACCGATTTCCGCTGTATGATTCATCGCGCCCTGCGTTTCCCGCCACCATCCTTTTGGGCCGCAATTTCCGCAGCCGCGGCGGGGTGACGGGCGGAGTCAACTTCGTGTTCCGGCAGCTGATGTCCCGCCGGATGGGCGAAATCGATTATAATGAGGAGGAAGCTCTGGTACCCGCCGCTCCCTATCCGCCGTCCGAAGGGCCGGATGTCTGCCTGCGGCTGATCGACCTGACAGGCTGCGAGGAGGACGATCACGACGTGGCTGAGGCGGGCCAAATCGCGGCGGTCATCTCCCGCATGATCACCGAAAAGGCGGAAATAATCGATAAGGGTGTCCCAAGGCCTGCCGCTTACCGGGATTTTTGCATCCTGCTGCGCAGCGCGGCAAAACATGCGCCCGCCTATGTTCGGGAACTGAACAAACGCGGCATCCCCGCCTGGGCCAACGAACAAGGGGGCTTTTTCGGCACGGCGGAGGTTTCTATCACCCTTTCGCTGCTGCGGGTAGTGGACAATCCCCTGCAGGATATCCCGCTGCTGGGGGTGATGATGTCCCCGGTTTACGGATTTACGCCGGACGAAATGGCCGAAATCCGGTTGAGCGGCCGGGGAATCCCGCTGTACTTGGCGGTTCGGCGCCGGGCGGAACAAGGCGACGGCCGGTGCGGCGCATTTTTGGCAGATATGTTATATTTCCGCAGCCTGGCGGCGACCATGCCCACCGGCAGGCTGCTGGATATGATTTTTTACATCAAAAACGTTTACCCTTTGGTGCGCGTGATGAAGGAGGGCGCGCTGCGGGAAGCCAACCTGCGGCTGCTGCTGGAATATGCCAGAACGTACGAACAGGCGGGCTACCAAGGACTGAACGGCTTTTTGCGGTATATCGACAGGCTCCAGGAACAGCGTTCCGATTTAGCCCCGGCTTCGGTGGTGTCGGAATCTGCCAATGTGGTCCGGGTCATCAGCATCCACCATTCCAAGGGGCTGGAGTTCCCCGTGGTGTTTTTGTCCGGCTGCGAGACAAAATTCAACCGGAGGGGCTTATACGACGACCTGTTGGTTCATCCCCGGGCGGGGGTGGGGTTTAAGCGGCGGGACAAAATAACCGCCGCCAGGTTCCGCACCATGGCTTACGACGCCGTTCAGCTGGAAACGGAAAAGGACGAACTCTCTGAACAGCTGCGGGTGCTGTATGTGGCCATGACCCGCGCCAAGGAAAAGCTGTACCTGGTGACCGCCCTGGACCGGCCTGACCGGAAACTCGCCGCGTTGGCCTCTCAGCTGGAGGGCACCGCGCCGGTGGCCCCCTTTTCGGTACGCGGCGGCGCGAGCTTTTCCGATTGGATTTTGTTGGCGGCGCTGCGGCACCCGGACGCAGCAGCGCTGCGGGAATTGGCCGGAGCGCCCGACCTGGCTGTGCTGCCCGCCCC
>CABQAC010000051.1 GCA_902462035.1 uncultured Eubacteriales bacterium | reverse complement strand
GTTCCCTCCCGCCGCTACCGACCATCAATAGTTTCATGCGGAACGCCTCCCTTAAGCTTAATGATGGAACAAGCGAATGCCGGTAAACGCCATGGCGATCCCGTATTTGTTACAGGTGTCGATCACATGGTCGTCCCGAATGGATCCGCCGGGTTGGGCGATATAAGCGACGCCGCTGCGGTGGGCGCGTTCGATGTTGTCCCCAAAGGGGAAGAACGCGTCGGAGCCCAAACTGACGCCCCGGACCTCCCGCAGATAAGCGGCCTTTTCCTCACGTGTCAAGGGTTCGGGCTTTACGGTAAAAAAGTTCTGCCATTCGCCATCCGCCAGTACATCCATAGCATCGTCGGACAGATAAACATCGATGGTATTATCCCGGTCGGGACGGCGGATTCCGTCCTTAAAGGGCAGGGCCAGTGCCTTGGGGTGCTGCCGCAGATGCCAAATATCCGCCTTGTTGCCGGCCAGCCGGGTACAATGAATACGGGACTGCTGCCCCGCGCCCACGCCGATGACCTGGCCGTCCTTTGCATAGCAGACCGAATTGGACTGGGTATACTTTAGGGCAATCAGCGCAATCAGCAAATCCCGTTTGGCGTCGGCGGGAATCTCTTTGTTATCGGTGACGACATTGGCAAGCAGCCCTTGGTCGATCTGCAGCTCGTTTCTGCCCTGCTCGAAAGTAATGCCGAACACATCCTTGTATTCGACAGGCGCAGGCACATAGTTTTCGTCCATGCGGATAATGTTATAGGTCCCCTTGCGCTTTGCCAGCAAGATCCGAAGCGCTTCCTCCGAATACCCGGGGGCGATGATACCGTCGGAAACTTCCCGGGCGATCAGCGCGGCGGTTTCAGCATCGCAAGGGTCGGAAAGGGCGATAAAGTCGCCGTAGGAAGACATGCGGTCCGCGCCGCGCGCCCGTGCGTAAGCGCAGGCCAGCGGGGAGAGCGGCAGGTCGTCCACAAAATAAATCTTTCGGAGCGTATCGCTTAACGGAAGGCCTACGGCCGCGCCAGCGGGACTGACATGCTTAAAAGACGCCGCCGCGGGAAGACCGGTGGCCTTTTTCAGTTCCCGCACCAGCTGCCAGCTATTCAACGCGTCCAGAAAATTGATGTACCCGGGCTTGCCGTTGAGAACCTCCAGCGGCAATTCGCCCTGCTTCATCCATATGCGGGCTGGTTTTTGGTTGGGGTTGCAGCCGTATTTTAAAGAAAGCTCGTTCGCCATACCATTCCTTCCCTTCTTCACTATTTATTTTTATTGATTATTTTTGTTTCCGCTTTGCCGGTTTTCAGGGAAACAAAGCGGACGAACAGGGAAACTTTGTTATCCTTATTGAGCGACTTCCACAGCGAATCGGCAAAGGAATCCAAATCTCCTTCTATTTTGACCGGCGTGGGCTCCCCACAAAAAGACGGGATGGGAGCGCCGTCACATTGATAGGTATGGATGAACCGGCCTTCCCCATTGAGTGGCTGGTCATAGTCAAAATAAAACCGCTCGCAGGATTTTTTGTTGCCGGCCGCGCTTTTTAGAATCGACATCTTATACTTCAGTTTCCCGTTGCGGATTTTGGCCATCGCGGAAATTCTGGGGGTGAAATTGGGCTCGTCCGGCTCGAAGGTACGGGTACGAAGCGCTTCCCGGAAGCCTTTGCCCGCAAGCAAATATTGGCAGATGGTGTCGGTCTGGTCGCCGTTGGTAATGACGGTCTTATCCCCCACTACCCGGACCGGCGCGTAAATGACCAAGGAAGGGTCGGTCAGCTTGGAAGGATCAAACGCCTGGGTGCGGATGCCCTCCTCTTCCTCGACAAAAATGCGGTTCCTGCTGTTTTCGCTGCGGCCCATAATGAAATATGCGAAAACCGCCTGTTTGCCATCTTCTGTTTTACCAATAACAATACCGCGGCCTGGGTAGGAATTTTCTTTTAGCAGCGCGGTCAGTTTTTTCAATTCGCTCATGGTTACGATCATCCTTTCACTGAAGTACGTGCGCTAATTAGGCTGGATCAATATAAGTACGGTTTCCCTCGACCCGTACACGGCCCTGGCATACCAGCGAAACGGCGGCGGGGAGCAACTTCCATTCCGCCTGCTCCATGACCCGGCGCTGCAGCGTCTGGGGTGTGTCGTCCTGACGCACTTCCACTGCCTGCTGCAGTAAAATAGGGCCGCCGTCGCACACAGCGTTTACCAAATGGACCGTGGCGCCGGTGACTTTGACACCGCGTTCCAGCACCGCCTCGTGCACATGCAGGCCGTAAAAGCCCTTGCCGCAAAAAGAAGGGATCAGCGCAGGATGCACGTTGATAATCTTGTTGGGATAACGGCGCACTACGGTTTCCCCAAAGATCGTCATAAAACCAGCCAGCACAATTAAATCCGTCCGGTGCTTTTCCAACAGCGCGAGAAGCGCCTGGTCGTAATCTTCCTGGGTAGCGTACGATTTCCGAACAAGCACCTCGGTGGCGATTCCCGCCATTCGCGCGCGTTCCAAAGCATAGGCATCCGCCCGACTGGAAATTACACAGGAAACGGCGCCGTTTTGAATTTCGCCGCGGGATTGCGCGTCCAGCAGCGCCTGCAGATTGGTGCCGCCGCCGGACACTAAAACCGTGATGTTCAGCATAGCTCGATTCCACCGTCCCCAGGTACGATTTCTCCGATCATATGAGGCTGTTCGCCGCAAGCTTTGAGCACCCGCACGGCTTCGTCCGCCTTTTCCGCAGGAACGGCCATGCACATACCAATCCCCATGTTAAAGGTGTTGAACATGTCCCGTTCCGGGATATTGCCCGTCTTGGCAATCAGATCGAATACCGGCAGTACCGGAACCTTCTTCTTTTCGATCCGCGCGGTAACATTTGAACGGAGCATTCGGGGAATATTCTCGTAAAAGCCGCCGCCCGTCAAATGTGACACGGCATGAACGCCGCATTGTTCCCAAACCGACAACAGGGCTTTCACATATATTTTGGTGGGAGTCAGCAGTTCCTCGCCCAATGTCTTGCCCAATTCCGGCATATATTTTCCCACGGTTTCCTCGCTGACGCCAAACACCCGGCGCACCAGGGAATAGCCGTTGGAATGCACGCCGCTGGACTGCAGGCCGATGAGCACATCGCCCGCCTGCAAAGCGGAACCGTCGATCATGTTGGCCTGGTCCACCATACCCACGCAGAATCCTGCCAAATCGTATTCTTCTACCGGATAAAAGCCGGGCATTTCAGCGGTTTCGCCGCCAATCAGGGCGCAACCCGCCTGAACGCAGCCTTCCGCCACCCCGGAGACAATGGCCGCCACCTTCTCCGGCACGTTCTTGCCAACGGCCACATAATCGAGAAAGAACAGCGGCTTGGCGCCGCAGCAAACCACATCGTTGGCGCACATGGCCACGCAGTCGATGCCCACGGTATCGTGCTTGTCCATCAAAAAGGCAATTTTCAATTTGGTGCCCACGCCGTCGGTCCCGGACACCAATGTCGGGCGGGACATACCCGCCGTTTGCAGCTCGAACAGGCCGCCAAATCCGCCGATGCCGGAGACAACGCCGGGAATCATGGTGCGGGCAACGTGCTTTTTCATCAATTCCACCGCTTTGTAACCCGCAGTGACGTCGACACCCGCTTCCTTATAGGTGTTGCTATAGCTCTCCATCCGCCTGTTACACCTCCACCTGTCTGATTTTTTGTTCGTATTTACTCTTGGGCTGGCGCGGCGGGATCTCGATGGGATAATTGCCTGTAAAACAAGCATCGCACAGCCCCAACTTACATTGGCCCGCGATTTGCGGGATAAACTCAATGGGCAGAAAGCCCAAACTGTCCGCACCGATCGCCTGGCAGATTTCTTCCTGGGTCATTTTGCAGGCGATTAGGTTATCGTGGGAACTGATATCCGTTCCGAAATAGCAGGGATGCAGAAACGGAGGAGAAGAAATACGCATATGGACTTCTTTGGCCCCCGCTTCCCGCAGCAGGCGGACAATCCGCTCGCAGGTTGTGCCGCGGACGATGGAATCGTCTACCAAGACCACCCGTTTATCCTTGACCGAGGCGGCCAGGACATTGAGTTTAATCCGGACCGCGTTGCGCCGTTTGGCATCGGTATCCTGAATAAAGGTCCGGCCGATGTACTTGTTTTTGATCAGCGCCAGCCCATAAGGAACGCCTGATTCGTTGGCATAACCGATGGCGGCGTCAATACCGGAATCCGGCACGCCGCAAACCACGTCCGCCTCCACAGGGTGGGCTTGCGCCAGGCAGGCGCCCATTTTCTGCCGGGACATATGGACGCTTTCCCCCTCCAGCACCGAGTCGGGACGGGCAAAATAAATATACTCGAACACACAAAAAGAACTTTTTCCACCGCAGTGTTCTGTCAGGCTGCGAACACCGTCTTCGTCACAGACCACCACTTCACCGGGCAGCACATCGCGTACAAATTCACCGCCCAAGCTGTCGAAAGCACAGGATTCAGACGCGATCATAAAACTTTTGCCCAGTTTGCCGATGCACAAAGGCCGAAAGCCGTTGGGGTCCCGCGCCGCGATCAATTTATGCGGCGACATCACCGCCAGGGAATACGCGCCTTTCAGGCGTTTCATAGCATTTTGAACAGCTTCCTCAATCGAAAGGGCGGTGATCCTCTCCTGCGCGATAACATACGAGATCAATTCCGCGTCGCTGGTCGTTTGAAAAATAGCGCCGCCCTGTTCCAAATCCCGGCGGATATCCGCCGTGTTGGAAATGGCGCCGTTATGGGCAATGCACAAAGTGCCTTTGGAATACCGCATGACAAGCGGCTGGGCGTTGGCGCGCTCGGTATCGCCCTTGGCGGCGTAACGCACGTGCCCCACCGCGATTTTTCCCTTGCCCAGGCCCTTCATCGCTTTTGGAGTCAGTACTTCGGTTATTACGCCGTTGTCCTTGCAGGCGGAAACAACGCCGTCGTCGCTTACGGCAATGCCGCAGCTGGCTTGTCCGCGATGCTGCAGGGCATACAAGGCAAGATATGTTTCCTGCACCACGTCGCAGCCTTCCTCGTCATAAATCCCGAAGACACCGCATTCCTCGTGGACTTTATCTAGCATGGTAACAACTCCTTACCGTCGAATTACAGTTCCCGAACTTTTTCTTGCAGCGCCTGGTCCTTCGCGGCCACTTCGTCCGCCATCTCTTTTTTCATAGCTGCAAGTTTTTCCGCCAGAGCCGTGTCGCTGATAGCAAGCATCTGAACCGCCAACAAAGCGGCGTTGTCCGCGCCGTCGATAGCAACCGTGGCCACCGGAATGCCTTTTGGCATCTGCACCGTGGCAAGCAAAGCGTCAAGCCCGTCCAGTGTAGAGGATTTGACCGGAATGCCGATAACAGGCAGCGTTGTATGGGCCGCTAAAACGCCCGCCAAATGAGCCGCTTTCCCCGCCGCGGCGATGATGACGCCAAACCCATTGGATGCCGCGCCGCTGGAGAAACTGGCCGCCGCTTCGGGGGTACGGTGGGCGGACATGACGCGGACCTCCGCCGGGACGCCGAATTTCTTTAACGTTTTGACCGCTGCCGAAACTGTCGGGAAATCACTGTCGCTCCCCATAATTACCGCTACTTTTTTTCTTTCCGACATTTTGATGACCATCCTTTCCTATCGTTCGGGACGATGCGTCCATTTTCATCCAAGGCAACAGACCACACGCTTCTTTACTGCCCGCGGCCGCGGGGACGCACCAGAAAAAGAAGAAGCACCAACAAAGAATTGGTGCTTAACTTGTGACTGCATTTTCTTTGTTACGGTACCATAACGTTACAAAGAAAACAGGCTGCGGAGATCCACCGCAGCCTGCAAAACGCTAGCTGTTTCCAAGCGCCGGCATAATATGCCCCCAGAAGGATGCAGCCTGTTCTGTCGCATTCGCAAACAAAAACATCTTGTCATCCTCCCCTTTTTTGCTTGTCTTTATTGTAAAAGATTTTGGGCGGGTTTGCAAGTTATTCCGCCCTTCCGCCAAGATTTTGTCGAGTTGCGGCGAACTTCCCTTGACGCGAACCGGATTTTGTACAGATTTACTTTTCGGTCCCTGCCGCGGGGTCGGATACGACAAGTTCCCGAAGGGATGTGGCCAGACCGGCCAGGGACTGAATTTGGGACGGAATGATAATTTTGGTCGCCTTGCCGTCCGCCGCTTTCGCAAACGCTTCCAAGCTCTTAATCGCAATAACGTTTTCGGTAGGAGCGGATTCATTCAGCATCTTCAGGCTGTCGGCCAGCGCGCGCTGCACCGACATAATCGCCTCCGCCTCGCCCTGGGCCTCGCGGATTTTTTGTTCCTTCACCGCGTCGGCCCGCAAAATCGCGGCTTCCTTATGGCCTTCGGCCACAAGAATTTCGCTGCGTTTTTCACCTTCGGCCCGCAGGATCGCTTCGCGGCGTTCACGCTCGGCCTTCATCTGCTTCTCCATGGATTCCTGAATCTCGCGCGGCGGAATGATGTTTTTCAGTTCCACACGGTTGACCTTGATGCCCCACGCGTCGGTGGCCTCGTCCAGAATCACACGGATTTTGGAGTTGATTACGTCGCGGGAAGTCAGGGTATGGTCCAATTCCAGGTCGCCGATAATATTCCGCAGGGTGGTGGCTGTCAAGTTTTCGATGGCGGAAACCGGACGCTCCACGCCATAGGTGAACAGCTTCGGGTCGGTAATTTCGAAATATACCACCGTATCGATCTGCATTGTTACGTTATCCTTTGTGATAACCGGCTGAGGCGGGAAATCGATGACCTGCTCTTTGAGCGAAACTTTTTTTGACACTCGCTCGATAAACGGAATTTTCCAGTGCAGGCCCGTTCCCCAAGTGGTGGAATAGGCGCCCAACCGCTCGATGACATAAGCGTTGGCTTGAGGCACAATTTTAATATTGCTGATAATAAACAGAATAACGACGACAACCAGGGCAATGATGATAATAGCTTCCCACGGCATAGATAATCCCTCCTAAAAATTTTTATAGATCGTTCCCTATCGGATGGCCTGCGGAATTTTAACCGGCAGAACAATAAGTTTTACGCCTTCGATTCGGGAAATTCGCACCTGCGTGCCCGCGGTGACGGGCGCGTTGTCCTCCGAACGCGCAGACCATAGGTTACCGGCAACGCGTACCATTCCAACGCCCGCTTCGTTGTCGATATCGGTTGTGACCACGCCTTCCATTCCCACATAGCGGTCCGCATTGGTTCGGACTTTTTTGGTGTTAAGCAGGCGCCGCACCATAGGACGCGTGGCCACGATGGTGATCGCCGTGACAAACAGGAAGATAGCGATCTGTATAAACGGATTCACATGGAACAGGCTGGAAACCAGGGCCGCGATTCCACCGACGACAAACCAAATAGAAACCAGCTGCGCGGTTACGCCCTCCAACACGGCGCAAAGAACCACCAAACCCAGCCAAACAAACGGTAATGCTTGCTCCATACTATATCACCTCCAATTTATCAATATTATAGCATATTGACATAAGAAACACAATATGTGCGGAAATTGCCGGAAAAAGAAAAAAACCGAAGCACCGCCGGCGGTGCTTCGGTTTTTTATAAAAATAAAGGGATTTAGGATTTTGGCAATTAATACATACCATCCATGCCGCCAGCCGGGGCAGCGGCAGGCGCGGGCTCCTTGATATCGGTCACCAGGGATTCGGTGGTCAGTACCATAGCCGCCACGGATGCCGCGTTCTGCAGCGCGGAACGGGTAACCTTGGTAGGATCCACAATGCCCGCGGAAATCATATCCACATAATCGCCGGACAGCACATTGTAGCCAAAGCCCACTTTGCCGGACTTTTTGATACTGTCGACAATAACGGAACCTTCCACTCCGGCATTGATGGCGATCTGACGGACGGGTTCTTCCAACGCTTTGAGTACGATCTGAACGCCCGTTTTCTCGTCGCCCTCGTACTGGGGCAGCATTGCTTCCACAGAAGGAATCGCGTTGATCAGCGCTACGCCGCCGCCAGCGACAATGCCCTCTTCCACCGCGGCCTTGGTCGCCGAAAGGGCGTCCTCAATGCGGAGCTTCTTATCCTTCATTTCTACCTCGGTCGCAGCGCCAACCTTGATTACAGCCACACCGCCGGACAGCTTCGCCAAACGCTCCTGGAGCTTTTCGCGGTCGAAATCAGACGTCGTGGTTTCGATCTGAGCCTTGATGTTGGCAACACGGGCCTTGATGGCGTCGGAATCGCCGGCACCGTCCACAATAATGGTGTTCTCTTTGTCCACCTTGACCTGGCGGGCACGGCCCAGCTGATCCATGGTGGTTTCCTTCAGCTCGAAGCCGAGTTCTTCGGAAATCACCTGGCCGCCGGTGAGAATGGCGATATCCTGCAGCATTTCCTTGCGCCGGTCGCCAAAGCCGGGGGCCTTGACCGCGACGCAGTTAAAGGTGCCGCGCAGCTTGTTTACAATCAGGGTCGACAGCGCTTCGCCCTCCACGTCTTCGGCAATGATAACAAGTTTTTTACCCGATTGGAGAATCTGCTCAAGCAGGGGCAGAATTTCCTGAATATTAGAGATCTTCTTGTCTGTAATCAGCAGGTAGGCGTCGTCGATCACCGCTTCCATTTTGTCGGTATCGGTGACCATATAGGGCGTAATGTACCCGCGGTCGAACTGCATGCCTTCCACGACCTCGGAGTAAGTCTCGGCGGTCTTGGATTCCTCGACGGTAATAACCCCGTCGGCGGTAACCTTTTCCATCGCTTCCGCGATCAGGCTGCCGATAACCTCGTCCCCAGCGGAAACGGTAGCCACACGGGCGATATCCTCGGAACAAGTGACCTTTTTAGAATTTTTGACGATTTCGTCAACAGAAACCTTTACGGCGTCCTCGATGCCCTTTTTGATAATCATGGGATTGGCGCCCGCGGTCGCATTCTTCATCCCCTCGCGGATGAGAGCCTGGGCCAGCAGGGTGGCGGTGGTGGTGCCGTCACCGGCGGCATCGTTCGTTTTGGTGGCAACTTCTTTTACCAGCTGCGCGCCCATGTTTTCAAAAGAATCCTCCAGTTCGATCTCCTTGGCGATGGTCACACCGTCATTGGTGATCAACGGAGAGCCGAATTTTTTATCCAGCACCACATTGCGGCCTTTGGGCCCCAGGGTAATTTTAACGGTATCGGCCAGCTGGTTGATGCCGGACTGGAGCGCTTTGCGCGCTTCCTCGCCATAAATAATCTTTTTCGCCATAGTTGTTCTGCCTCCTAAATCTTCCTATATTTCGATGCTTTATTCTACAACTGCGAGAATGTCGTTCTGGCGGACGATGGTATATTCCTCGCCGTCAAACTTGACCTCCGTGCCGGAGTACTTGCTGGTGATGACCTTGTCCCCAACCTTGACGTACATGACGACTTCCTTGCCGTCTACCACGCCGCCGGGACCCACAGCGATCACTTCTGCGATCTGGGGTTTTTCCTTGGCCGAACCGGTCAGGATGATCCCGCTTTTGGTGGTCTCCTCCGCCTCGGTCATTTTGATGACGACTCTGTCTAGCAACGGTTTAATGGTCATTATCGTTACCTCCCAGTATTGATAGTAAAATAGGGTTTAGCACTCTTGACCCCTGAGTGCTAAACCCTATTTTAGCGACTTCCTTTTAAAAAATCAAGCCCATTTTCCGATAAAATCAGGATTTCATAATTTTTTTACAATTGAACGGCTTGAAGAACGCTTTGGTCCAAAGCGGGAGCCGCACAGCCGGCCGGCACCAAAAAGCGGACGGCGCTGGGCAGCACCTCGTATCCCGCCTCGCGCGCATAACGGCATTCTCCGTCGCAGTTGGCGGCCGCCTCTTTATCCAATGATTGAATTTCGATTTTCTTGCCGCGGAAAAACACCAGCAGGTCGCGAAAACGCGGAGAATCCATAAAAACGCCCGCTTTATATTCCCCCAAAAGCGCCGGCAGCTGCATCTTGCTTTTAGGTTTGCGGATCAGGACAAAATCGAGCAGCCCGTCGTTGACCACCGCCC